>CALJEW010000066.1 GCA_938074585.1 uncultured Rhodospirillales bacterium
ATGTTGAAGGGCGACGTAAACTCAACAAGCTGAATGTGGCGGAAGGGCCTGGGTTTCTAGACAGAATGACTGCTTTATTGGATGGTACGATTAAGCGTGTAGACCCGAGTTATAATCCTGAACAACTTGAACAGAAGCAAAGCAAGAGACTTTCACAAACAGAAAAACAATACATTGAAATGCTTTCTGAATTGAAAAATAACGTAGGTAATTTGAAACGTAAAGAAGCCTCACTTACTTCGCGTATAGATGAAATTGATAGTGCTCCACGCAGAAATGTGAGAAGAGATGTAAGTATTGATACAGAACACGCGTTGATAGGGGCTACAGTATTAAACTCAGCGGAAGGGTTTGTTTCTGGACAAAATACATATGAAGTTGCTGTCGCTGTTGCCTGGAGTGAAAACCTTCAAAGAAGAGCTCTCAATGCGCTAGTTGGTGATGCCCTTCCAGAACACGAGAATTCAAATTCTATGACTATAGATGGTTACCTTGATACCCTTGATGTGGAAGGCATGGCGGGGGGCCGCATGGTGATCGTAGAAGATGGGACGCCGTGGTTTGTCGGTTTTGGTATGAGTTTGGCGAGTGAAAATAGTATAGAAAATGATCTTGCAAGAGATGAGGCGCGTTTAGACGCAGCGGCAAACCTTGGAAATATGATGAATGCAAATACCAAAGCGCACAGGGGAATATCCAAAAATTTAAATGATCGAAGTGGCACTAATCCTGTGAGAAAATTTAGTAAGAGCCAAGTAAGAGAATTTAGTTCGGAAGTAGAAATTGATTTTCCTATGGAAACTCTTGCCGAATTAAGTCGGCATCCTAACTCGCTGTTTGGGGGGGAGAAAGTTAACATCGTCGTCGTCGGAACAAATGCAGTATTAAACTCTGACGTAAAAATGTTTCTTTTAAAGCAAAACAAGGCATTGAAGGATCTGAATGTTTCTCAATCATACAAACGCGGTTTCATTAATAGATTAAAGGAAATAAGAGAGCAGTCTAAGGACGATCCCACGAGTTACGAAAAAGGACAAAGTGACGCTGTTACGGATACCCGTGAACTCGATCGGAATGCTACGCAACAACAAAACTCAAGTAGTGGAACTATGCAAGAGGGAGTAAAGATTGGTGGAGGAATGATAACGAAGGGACTTTGAAGGAATTATAGGGGCAAGCATTTGGTAGATGAATGATTAAACTTATAAAGGTATATATCGCCACTACTACAGGTTTGACGGCTATCCAACGTATTACGGAGGAGGATCCTGAATTAAATTCTGTTGTTTGCCTATCTGGGAAAGCAATATCACTTCCCATAAGTGCGGCATATGACACCTTTGTCCGCAATCCGACAGGTGTGGTTCAGCGATGTTTTGGTCATTCCGCATTTCGTGTTGATGTGTCATCCACTATTGATCAAGGGTATAGCTGGCAGCTAGGACTAATCATTGCCCACGCTTTGAAAAATGAAAACCGGCTATCAAGACCTGATTCAAAAAAATTTGATACAATTATAACGACTGGTGAAGTAGACCGCGATTTACGTGTTCTGCCTGTCAATAATATTTCTGAAAAATTTAAAAATTTAGAGGAAAAGCTTCAGAGTATTGGCGTTTCTCCTGAAAACACTATCCTTGTCGTTCCAACCGGAAATGAAGAAGCTGTTACAGGGGTTATACCTGAATCATACATCGAAATTTTACCTGTTGATAATGTAAATCAGATTTTTGATCACATAAACCTCCCATTAGTCAAAATTGGTCATTCTGTGTTGTCTATGGAGAGATCAAAAAAAATGGTAACTATCGAGTTTAAAAAAGTGAAACAAGTCACTTTATTATTAACTCTACTCTGCGTCGTAACGGCCGGTTTTTATTATGGTAAGGAACTCGTGAGTTCAATTTCGAGCAGTTTTTCTCAGCCCAATGTATCTGATGAGATACCGATAAGGACGAAGCCTGAGCCACAAATAATAAAACCTAGAAAGGTCGAAACAGAAGGCCGGAAGAATTTAAAACCGAAACCCACATGGTCGCCTTAATTACTAATTACGGTATACGTATTTGATGTGGATAGCCTATTTTTCAAAGTTCAAAATTAAGTTCAAGAAAACTAACCTCTCCTAGAAATCCCATCCCTGTCAACGGCGGCGTAAAATCAGTCCACTAAGGCGGAGTAAAACCAGTCCACTTAATTTGAAGGACCACGCGAGGTGTTGCGTTAGCGGTGTGGACAAGACTACGCTTACCTAACAAGGAGAGGGACGGAAAACTCATGCATAAGCATCATCAGAAATCCCTTTTTAGCAAGTTTTAACCGCTAAATGACGAGCCGGGTCGGAGCACAATTGTTTGGAAAGAAAATTACTTGGAAAACCTAGAGTTTTGCAATTGGCTCAATATATTATAAATTAAAGTAAAATTAAATTTTATTTCGTATCCACCACCTAATGTTACCCCTATCTCTTCAACCGCAGATTTTATCCTGCCATATTGCGATTTCCAAACAAAAAAGGATCACATTTCGTTAACTAAAACATTAAGCCCTTCAATCAAACTATTGTTCGGTTCAATAGATATAAATTTACTAAGTGTTTCTTGCGCAGCTAATTTATTATTAATCTTTATATAAATTTTAATTAATTTTTCAACAACGTAAATATTTTTTATATCTTTCTCTGAAACAAACAAAAAATCATGCTCTGCTTTATCTAATACACCCATTCCGAGGTAAATATCGCCACGTAATTGATAAAATCGTTCGGGTCTATACTTCGCTAATTTTATTGCGGCAGTCAGATCGCTCAGAGCATCATCTAACCTCCCAGTTTTAACAAATATTTTTGATCTAAGTGATAAAGCTTCTGGGTAATTTGGGCGTTTTTTTAAAGCTGTTTCTATTGATTTTAGAGCTGCAGGCATTTGATTAAGCTCTAGATAGATTTGTGACTGATACAAATCTATACGCGTATTATCTGGATCAAACCTTTTAGCAAGAGCCAAGTCTTTCATCGCTTTTTCATATAGAGGTACTTTAGTTGCTACTCTTGCTCGACGCACATAAGTATCACCACTTGAAGGATCAAGATCAATTGCTTTTGAAAAGTCTTCCATTGCTAAATCAAACATTTTCATTTCATCACGCACAATCCCTCTCCATTTGTATGCGGTCAGGAATGTCTCGTCCAATTCAATAGCTTTAGAAAAATAAGTTTCTGCTATTTGATATTCATTTTGATATCCAAATACCATACCAAGCCCATAGAAAGCTTCCTTGTACGCAGGATTGAGAGCTAATGCTCTTCGAAAGTGCTTTTCTGATGCACGATAATCTTTTGGACGTTTTTTAAGGTTTGCCCAAGCAAGATTGTAGTATGCCAAATCAAATTTGGGATCTATTTTTAATGCTTTGTTAAGCCAGCCAACAACTTCTTCAATTGGTTTTTTCTGTTCAAGTGAAATAATCCCACGCCATAAATAGGTCCATTTGGAATTAGGATTAATTTTTTGGGCTGATTCTAAGTTTTGTACCGCAGCTACAAAATCTCCTGAGAGATAACTAACAACCCCTAACCTCATTAGTGCAAAGTCATTTTTAGGTTCGAGCTCAATCGCTTTCTGTAGCATTTTTTTTGCGTCTTTATATTCTTTTAAAGCAGCATAAATTTGGCCTCGCAAAAGGTATGGCTGAGGGCTCTCAGGAGTGTACTCGCGAAGTAAAGCAGACTTTGCTATAGCCTCGTGTGCTTGGTTCAGTTCTTTAGATGTGTACGGCCTGTCCAAGTTAAAAAGGTGCCGAACTGAAGCCATTCCATCGATATAAGCATCGAACAGCAGGTAATTTGTATTTTCCCCGTCAAGATCAAGTGCTTTTGTTATAAATTTTTTCGAAACTTCTATATTATTATCATTATAATATAGGTCTTGACTTACTTTAGCATACTTTGACGCAAGTTCAGATATTTGCCAGTTCTCATAGGAATATGAAGCAAATTCCCAACTTGCGAGTACAGCAGATCCACCTAAAATTGCATAAGAGCCTATCTTTGCACATGCCTTTGCTAATCTTCGTTCTCGGCGCTCTTCACTTGCAGGGGCGAAATAAAAAGCAAGTTTGGCGAGAATATTGTTTTGCTCAACAATAAGTTCAGCCAGTTCTTTCCGATCAGGAGGTTGCTTATCTATATCTGCCATAACTTAACGGTTCAACGCCTTTTTGAAACGATTGTATCGAGCATCTGGGTTGCTAGGAGTTGATAAACCTGAGACACTAACACCTAGCATAACTTTTTTAAGGCGATCCTTGGGGTAACCTGTGGCGTGCTTTCTCTTAGAAATCTTTTCAAGACGGTCAATGATTTTTACACCCGTCTTAACATCATAACCGGTTTTTACTAATAACTCACCAGCTCTAATATCGGCCTCACCTTCAATATCTCTACTGTAACCATCGGATAATGTATTTTGTAAGCTCTCACCGAAGTTAAATGCTTCATTAGCCATACTTTGACCAGTCGCCTGTTTTATTGCGTTGAGGCCGTGATTTAGCTCAACATGTGCGACTTCATGAGCTAAGACAAATGCTAATTCGTCCTCATTTTTAGCAAATTTTAACAACCCAGAAGTTACAAAAACAAACCCCCCCGGTGCTGCATGAGCATTAACAGTTTTGTCATCCTCAATTATAAAGACAACCGCATCTTTATAACCCCGATTGTAGTAGCTTTCACCTAAAAGATTATAAACAATCAAGCGTAGATACGCCACGCGGGGATCATCAAAAGGAGCAACTTTATTTGCCCCTAGCAGTCTAGCTGACAACTCTCGCCCCAACAAATGGAGGCCAACAGGACCTAAGGTCGTATTGTTTTTAGCAGATAAGATGTTTCCAAATAGAGAGCCAAGACCTCCAGCACTTGGGTTTGAGCGAACCGGCTTACCCTTTGCACCGCCTTTAACCGACTTACCTTTTTCGCTGCCTTTAGTAAGTTGCTCTAACAATGAACCTAGAGGGTTTGAGTCTGAGCCACCAAACAAACTCTGCGCAGAAGCTGGGGAATTTGCGGTCAAAGTCAACACAAAGAGCAAAGCCACAGATAATAGACGAGAAAATAGCTTCAAAATTGATAAATCTATGTTCATTTACCTAATCCCCCATTTTGCCTAAATGCCATGACCTCTTTAAATGGTGCTAGTCCCTGAGATTTCCTAATATAATCATCAACCATCTTGTAATTGGGTTTTCCGACAGCAACTCCCCCTGCTGCACCCTTCATAGCTACCAAATCACCCTCCTCGTTTTCCGAGAAGTTCTTCTGAGCTGTTGTCAGTTTAAGATTTTTAATTTTTGCTCGTGCTTTTTGAAGCATTTGTTCTTCTGTTGCACTTTCAAATAGGTAGTCAGGAAGGAGGCAAGCAGCTGAAGTGTAACCGCCACCTTGTAACCCGACCCAAGACGCACGAGTGTAATCTTTTGGGTTTATTTTCTCCTTGTGATTATCGTCACCAAAAGCATGGTTTTGAGCCTCCAGCTGTATTTTGGAAGATTCGTCAGTTTTCGAGAGTTCAAACATACCCTCAAATGAGGTTATCTTAACTCTATTACCAAATTTCATTTCTTTAGAAACTTTGGAAAACCCACTAGGAGCCATATGAATTCGAATACTTTTACAAGCCACGTTTACAGTGCGCCCAATCATAAACTTTTCATATGCAAATGACTGTTCTGCAAACATTACGGCACAAACTGATATTGCTACATAGGTTGCTTTATTCATTTTTCCCCGTTTCAATATATTTTAAATAATTAGTTTATATTGTTAAGTTTTTGACATTGTAAAATGCTTTAAAATAAAAGTTAAGATAATATGCACTAATACAAATCAATAAAAGATGCAAAATAACTCTATACTTTCTTGGCAATACCTAACGAACTTAAACATTTACAGGTTCATATTTTCCAGTCTCCGGGTTCTCGCAGTAAGTTGTTTCAGTTTGACCCAACTTTCCACTAACATTAGCGTTTTCTCGAACAAGTTTACAATTGTGACCTTTATTATGTCAATGTCGGCCTAAAAAGGGACTACAATTCCGGAGCAATCGGTTACCAAGAAGTGGTTCGGTTTGTTTGAACAGTCGAGAATGGTTTTATAAGCGGATGTTGACCCAAGTTATGCAGCCACCGAGATTGGTGACTGTGCATTGAAGTAAGCCTGATCGGGTGTTTGTCCGTCAAGCGATGAATGTGGGCGTTTCGTATTATAGATGATCAGGTATTTTTTGATTGCAGCGCGAGCCTCGGGAACGGTGTTATAGGCATGCAGGTAAACCTCTTCATAATTGATTGTCCGCAGGAATCGGTGGTTACAATGGATAAGAAAAAGTAGTTACAATCAGTAGGAATGCGCACCCGAACCATCCCAGTACAACAGCTTCAGACGATCCAGACGTTTGGGGGAGAATACAAAGACCGTAACGGTAAATGGGTTTTGATCCAATTCGTTCTTGACCAAGGCGGCAAGCCCGTCATGCCCTTTGCGAAAATCTACAGGCCGGGTGGCGATCAGAATACGGACACGGTTTGATGGGAAAATCATTGGCCCACCTTCAATGCCAGGACAAGTTTAGCCAGGCGACAAACATCGGTCTCAGCATCCAGTCGCACCATCACACAGCAGGTCTCGAGTTCGATCGGACTCAAAATTGTCAGTGCCGGTGCAATGTCATCCAAAACAACGGTCGCAAAATCCGCCCCAGACAAATCAGGAACGACCAAACGTCCCTGTCTTGCCAGACTGCTCCACGTCGACAGACGATTGGGAATCAGACCGTTACGTTCAGCAACTTCTCGCACGCTCACGCCGGGAACCAAACTCTCGGCAACAAGCTGACCCTTATATGTATCAGGCCATTTACGCCACCCCGTCGTCGGTCCTACCAAAACCTCTATTCGGTTGAGAGACTGCAAAGAGACCTCTGTTTGTACATCCATTAAAAACTCCTCTGGAAAGTATACTTCACAGAGAAAATAACGGATCAATCAAGCTGGCGGAAGGTGGGGACAAGACTACGCTTACGCTTTATCAGCAGCATAACGTGCCAAACGCTCTTTTTTACTGTCGTTTGCAACAGCAGGCATAACGCCATCAAATTTTATCGCTTTTCCTCTGCGATGTGCATCAGTTGCCAAGTCTGCTAAGTATTGATGATCTGCTTTTTTTGCTAATTTATTTAGACGTGCAGAATATTCTATTAAATTATCACCGTTTTTCTCATTCTTAATTATGTTGAAAGCAAGTATTGCGTTGTTAGCAAGTAAGTAAGTTAGCTTCAGTTTTGTTTACGTTTTCCATGTCTAATACCCTTTTTGTTTCTGATTTAGAGAGTATAGGATAACCAATAAGACTTATCTCTATCCGCACTTATGCAACGTTAGTGTGGTTAAGATTTAAGATGTGTGGGTTGCAAACGACACCATTATTGATTTATCTACTTTTAAAAATTTCAACCAGTAATAGAAGTATGAATAACAGTGTTATGAGTATTGTAATTGCAGAGCTGTAATCATATGTTACGCCAACTACCTAAAGTGCCCCTCTGGCGGAATTGGTAGACGCGCGGGATTCAAAATCCCGTTCTCGCAAGGGAGTGCCGGTTCGATTCCGGCGGGGGGCACCAATTTTATAGACCGTTTACTCCTATGTATTGCACGCGTGTAGCGAGGAATGTGTAATCGTCCCTGTTGTTGTCAAAATATATGACGGTGATCTAGTAAAAGAGACCCACGAAAGCGGTTCCAAACTTCTCCGACTGCGTTTTAAGTCACTTCAGCCCAATAGAAAATGGGAACGCAGGTCGCTTGGCACAAGTGACGTAGATGCGGCCATTGAGAAATCCAAAAGCTTTATAATGAATATCAGGCCCGTATTGAGGACGGCATTCCTGCAAATTATGAGAAAAGTTTTGGCGATATCTGTCAGGCCTATAAGGATCAATTGTTAGAGCTCAAAACCCGTGTCGGGTGCACCAATCTTTTCAACAGTTAAGCTCAACGACAAGCGGTGGTTTCTATTACCTGGTAAGTATAGGGTAAGCAGACGCCTAAATTTCAAAGCTGTGCGGCACACTTTTTTTGGATCATCTAACTTCTTTGATTGGGAGCCCTTCTCGATTACCCCATTCCTGCCAAGACCCTATGTAGTTTCGTACTCTTGGATAATCAAGTAACCGAAGTGCCAGGTAAGCATGTGCAGAGCGATAACCAGTATTACAGTAAAGTATGATTTCTTTGTGTTGGTCAGCCCCTAATGACCCAAACGCTAATTGCAACTCATCTGCGGGTTTCATACAGCCACTATGATGGTCGTATAATTCCTCCCAGTCTCTATGTTTAGCACTTGGTATTGCACCACCAAAACGAGCTCGTTGATCTACACCCATAAATTCTTCACGGCTACGGTTGTCTATTATTGCACAATCATTATTATTAATAGCGTTTAGAACGTCAGTATACGTCGCAACTCTCTCCATGGCTGGTTTGTAAGAAAATTTTAAGGGTGTTGGGGCTTCGCACGTAGTTTCTAACTCCAGGCCTGATGTCTCCCAAGCTCTTATACCCCCATCTAATACATGTACGTCTGTATGGCCAAGGTATTCTAGAAACCAAAAGCCCCTTGCCGCGCACATATCTGTGTATTCGCCATAAAAAACTATAGTATCTGTGTCTTGTACCCCGCGCCAACCCAGCATGTTTGCCCACATGCGGGTAAAAGACCTCAAAGGTGCAATATCAGTATCATCAGTATTAACAAAATAAAGATCAAAATGTTTAGCGCCAGAAATATGGCCATTTGAAAACAATTCAGCTGGTCGCGTGTCAATGACTGTTAGGCCCGGCTTTTTCATTCGTTTTGACAATGTTTCTGGTGACCACAGCAAATCTTCGTTAACATAACCACGTGTTGATATTTTCATTAACTACCCTTTTGAGGTTCTAATTTCTATTTAAAGCTTAAGAGTTTGAATAGTTTTGCGAAAGCAGTATTTTAATGAAGTATGGGATTGTGCTCTGTGCGGCGTTTACAAGAGTTAGGAACATTAAGTTCTGTTGCTGCTGATTAGAGTGTGAGTATCAAATCCTTTATTATCAGCCATCTTCATGGCAACATAAATTTGATTTATAGCTTTAAAGTAACTTTTTAATCTTTGTTTATGTTGGTGCCAACTTGCATGCACTATTGCTTTGCGTGTTCTTAACGTCAGTAAAATAGTTAATTATTAGTAAGCTTTTTACAAGGACGTTTTGGTTAGTGAAGAAACTGTATACTGAATGCCGTTGTCTTCTTGACTTAGTTTTGAAATTTCATAAATTTTTTCAAAAATATTTTTTTCATCTTTTTTATCTACAATCACAGTTAACACTGCAGCTTCGCCAAAAGAACCAAATTGCCGCTCCTCGAAAAGATCGTTGCTGCGTCCAGCTTCATGGAAAACGTAAGAGACGCGTTGATCTTTTTCGAGCTCATCGTAAACAGCTTTTCCCACCTTCAGTGAGAGCATAGAGCCTAATTCCATAAACATAGCATTACCTTATTGATTATTCTTAAACAGAATCGATGATATTTTGTGGAATATGTGTTGCTACATTCTCTAAATTAGACATGTACATAATTCCCTTACCTGGAGTATCCAGCTTGCCTGCCAAATATATTGCTTCAAAAACACGATCCGCCTGATCGTCTGAAACTATAAGGCGCAAAACCTCTTTTTGTTCATCGATCGTTACACCCAAAAGGCCCATTCTATCCCTTATACCAGTACCTCGTGCATAACTGACTGTCGCACCTTGAGCGCCTGCATTCTTAGCCGCCTCTAGCACATCTTCACCAAGGCCATTTTGTAGAACACAAGTGATCATTTTCACGTCAGTTAAATATATAATATTTCTATCAGCCAATTTTAGATCCCTCCATAAATTATGTTTAAGCCGGAGATTTACGGTTTTGCTTTACTTTGATCAATAAGCCCACAGTTAAAACTGCTATTATTGGACAAATACTAGCCAACGATAGAATTCCAAAACCCTCTGTAGCGGATACTGCCTTCCCAAGTCCAAGACCCATTGCTAGAACTAAAGGAACAGTAACTGGCCCAGTGGTTACGCCAGCACTATCCCAAGCAACGTTTACAAATTCTTCTGAGGACAGTGCTGTCAATATTAGCCCAAGCACGTACAAGGGCAATAATAGTGTGGCAAGATCTAAATCCAGTAGAAGCTTTGCCACCCCTAACGAAATTCCAACTGCAACTCCGATTGCAACACTGTACATCAGCATCTCTTTTCGGAACGCGCCATTTGTCAGCTTCTGAACTGTGAGCCCGAGAGCGTTTAGTGCAGGTTCAGCAAGTGTCGCTCCAAAGCCTAGAACGAAAGCAAATAAGATAACAATCGTTATACCCGTCAAATACGAAAAAATTGGGGAGGATTCAACCAACGTTGTCTGGATAAATGCTCCCGGTAATCCCTCACCTGTTTGGGTGCCCATTGCTCCCAAACCATAGGTCAGGCCAACATTAAAAATACACATGCCTATCACACAAAGAGACAGGCCATAAACTGTAATCAATGAATTGGCTAGTTTAGACCTCAAGATGACAAATAATACGAAGCTTAGGAACAACACTAATGGAACAATAGCTCTTACACCAAGAACAACTTCCACCAATGGCGTTTGTTCCCAAACTGATGCCTGCGAACTAACCGCATCTTTCATCGCCGTTGCGTTTGCAATAATTTGATCAGGGGTGATCTGGGAATAAACAAAAAGCGTTAATAGTAAAACAGCCATAATTGGGAATAGCGAAGCAAGCGTAACTAAGCCAAAACCTGATAGGGAAGAGTTTCCTTTTCCAGCTGAATTTGCAATCCCAATGCCTATGGCCAAAACTAAGGGCACTGTGACAGGACCAGTTGTTACTGCGCCGCAATCCCACGCCAATCCAAGGACACTCCGTAACTCTGGCGTTAGCCAAAAGAAAGTTGATAAGAGGCCAAGTGGGATAACTGAGATATAAATTAATGGTTTAAGAGACCACCCATAAATAAATCTAACCGTGCCTAAAATTGCTGCAAATCCAACTCCTGCGCCAACCATTAAAACTAGAAGTAAAGTCCAGTTGTTAAGGAGTTCAAATAAGTACGGAGCCTTTACTAGGTCTATCGAAGAGCCGAAAGCCTGTAACGCTCCAATGGCAGGTTCAGCGAAGGTGACACCAATACCCAACATGCCTAAGACGACGAGAACGACCGGCATTGTAGCTTTAGTTGGCAGATTGGTCCCAATGATATTACCAAAGGGCATCAAGCCAGAGTTTAGACCTTCCATAAAGACGGCCAAGCCTATAATTACTGCAACAAGACCCGTGCAAAGCGCCGACGCTTCTTGAATAGGGTAGTCCAATACAAACACTTGAAATAGCCCTAGATATAAAGCTAAGGGAACAACCGCCTTAAGCTGATCTTTTATTCGCACACCAACGTAGGGAGCTAAAAGTGCATAAACATCTCGGAGGGTTGCCTTTATTGGCTCCGGACGCAGTGACTTTTCTATCTTGGGATCAGGTTTTGGTGTAAGAAGATTGTAGCTAATTTTGAAACGCTGAACCTTATATTTAGAGACAAAAGTACCATAACGCATTTTCATATACCACTTCTATCTTGAGGTTAGAATGTCATGAATTTCAGTCCAAAACTGTATCCGGCTCTCAATTGCAAAGAGAGCTGCCATCTCAGCTTCCTTAATTTTTTTTTCGGACCCCTTACAAAGACTATCAAGTAGTATTACTGCCATAGCCGCATGCCCTTCCTCCCCTCCATCAACATTAACATGCCGTTCTAGATAATAATCAAAGGCTACGCAGGATTGGTTTTTCAGCACATTACTTTTACGTATTCTCTGGAACATCAGAGGTACGATTGCTTCTCGTCCATGAGTAAATGAGGCGCATACAATCCATGGGCAGTTTGTCGCAATTTGCTCGAAGGTTAACGACATAAAACGCTTGGCAATTGGGCTGATGTATTGCGATTGCAGAGCATTAGGCACACCATCATTTTTGACTTTGTCCAAAAAACCAAGGATTGGACGAGTGTCTGCCCCGACATCCTTCATCGCTTTTATGTAAAGTTCAAAATGTGAGAGATACGTTCCGTCAGGTAGAATATCGGATTCCTCTGCTAATATAATCTCGTTGATTAATCGAACTCCATTCGGTTCCATCTGTGGCAACCAGGGGATAGAGGTTGGCGCAATAAGCCCTTGAAGGGATTTTGCCAAACACATAAAATCCCAAACCGCAAAAACGTGATGTTCCATAACCGTTTGTAAATCATTTACTGAGTTTATAGATGGCTGAACAAAAAATTTTGATGACAAAAGCTCTGATTTTGTTTTTTCAATTTTTGTATTCATTTATTTAAGCCTGCACTTTTTGGTAATATTTTTAAAAAAATTAAAAGTTATCTAATTTCACTTTTTTTTTGATACTAATGAAATCTATGTGGATTAAATTTATTTGATTATTATCTTATGTATAGGGTCGTTGAGGTACGTTGTAGATATAAGTTCAAACAAGTTTGAGATCATTAATACGGTCCTGTAATACAGTTCTTTACTTCCTTAAAAGCGTAGTTAAACAATTTTTCTTTAAAACATTTATTATACGTTTTTAAAATTGTATTAGATCATTGGTCTGGATTACTAAGAAATGATTTAATGGATTATCCATCTATAAATGCTCAGGAAGCATTGGATTCTTAAGTGCCCTGTCCTGTCTATTTTATATATTTTTATACATGGCCAAGCCCTCATACAGATCGTTTTAAATAATAAATAATTCCTGGCAGTTGGGATAGGGTATATCGTTCAACCTAAGAAAAGACCTTCAACCAGCTCGTTAATAGCAAACAAGTTATGCACAAGAAGATCATGTGGGTAAGCTTTACTCCAGAGTTACTCAAGTTCGACAATGCCCCCGGCTGAAAATACCTAACACAGAGTGATAGGATAAGTATAAATAAAGAGGCGTTCATAAGGCTCACAGGTCGTGATTATAACGATCTAATCAAAGCTATCCTTGAGAAGGATAAACCATACAATATCACGTCTTCACTTATATTGAACATGCTCACAGGCAATTATATTGGGCGTAAGGTGTATATTATTGTAAGAAGACATCGCGAGGTTGATGTTATCAAAATTTTCCAATGCTTTGTCTAACGCACGGACGTCTTCATCTGCTTTTGTCACCCCGGCACCGATGTGTGGGCGTGCGGCTATGGCGCCACCACCGACCATGAGTACTTGGCTATGAGTCATTTCTGGTGAGGCATGGTAATAGATTGGGGTGAAGAATGGTGCTTTAATATGATCTTGTATCTGACGAAACGGATTGGTCAGATTTATTTTATTTATAATTTAATAAGGATGAGGAATGCAGTTATTTGTTTGATCTTAACTCAGATTTTTATAATGCGCGATGGTTTGCGCTATCCCAGTGGTTAGCGGTATGTGAGGTTGTGGCCCCAAGATGTGTTCGAACGGTGTTGGGGTGATTTCAGCGGCCATGGGAACTTCGTCACCTGAAAAATCAATTTCTGCCTCTGGAATATGCAATTTAATAGCGGCAATAATGTCTGGTACGTCTTCTGTTGCCCCAATCAACGAAAAAGCATGGGCACCATCGAATGGATTTAAAGCTGCGGCAACAAATGCAGCCGCAGCATCATCTACATAAATTAAATCCTGTTTTCCTGAATACCCGATCGTATAAGCCCGCCCTGCAACGGCTTCGCGACATGCAAGGGTTGGCCCTGCGGTTAAACCGGTTTCACGACCGGGGCCATAAATAATGGTTGGGCGAAACCCGATGCTTGGCATACCAGCATCCGTCCAATAAGCCCGAGCAGAACCTTCGCAAGCCAATTTAAATGCCCCATATTGAGTCATTGGATAGGGGGTGGCACCATCGCTTGATCCAAAAATTCCACCGCTGCTGGCATAAGCAACGCCTTTCATGTTTTGGGATTTGGCAGCTTCAAAAACGTTTAAGGTCCCAAGCAAATTTACTTGCGCACCTAAGATTGGGTTATTGGCACAATCGGGGGTTAGCAATCCGGCTAAGTGGATAATAAAGCTGCACCCTTCAGCCGATTTCATAACATGATCCGGGTTTGAGACATCTCCGGTACGCCAATCGATATTATCTGCGTTGGAGCCTGCAATTTCACGAACAAGTCGCCGATCAGAAGCACGATCAAAAACACGAAGGTCAATACCTTGAGCAAATAAGCGCCGAACAACCCATCCGCCTAAAAATCCACCGCCACCTGTAATCAGAATTGTCATAGAAAAGTTTTTCCGCCTTGATCTGAAATTAGCTAAGCCTTGAGGTCTTCTTTAATCATAACTGCCGCTTTTTCAGCGATCATGATAACTGGTGAATTAGTGTTGCCAGATGTAATGGTTGGCATGATAGACGCATCAACAATCCGCAACCCTTGAATGCCATGAACCCTCAACCGATCATCAACAACAGCCATTGTGTCGCTGCCCATTTTACAGGTCCCAATAGGGTGGAAAATGGTGGTGGCAATGTTGCCGGCTTCACGGACCAAATCTTCATCTGATGCGATCTGAGTGCCCGGTAAAATCTCCTCAGGCTCGAATTGAGCGATAGCATTTGTTGCCATAATTTTACGGGTCAGGCGGATCGATTTTGCAGCAACGTCTTTGTCCGTTTGTGTTGATAAATAATTAGGAACAATGGCTGGATGCGCTTTGGCGTCAGGCGTTTTGATATGGATTGAGCCACGGCTGTCGGGGCGCAAATTGCAAACCGATGCGGTGATTGCCGGGAACGGATGCAAAGGATCACCCAACTTGTCGGTGCTCAATGGTTGAATATGAAACTCCAAATCGGGGGTTTCAATACGGGGATCGCTTTTCGCAAACAAACCCATTTGGCTTGGTGCCATTGAAAGCGGGCCAGAACGGAACAGGGCGTATTCAATCCCCATGGCCATTTTGCCAAATAAACTATTGACTTTTTGATTCAAAGTTACTGCGTTTTTGATTTTGAAAACAGTTCGGATTTGCAAGTGATCTTGTAAGTTTTCACCTATACCCTTAAGTTCATGATTAACCGGGATATCAAGTTTAGACATAAGTTCACCCCGGCCGACACCAGAAAGCTCAAGTATTTTAGGTGAATGAACGGCTCCTGCAGATAAAATAACCTCTCCCAATGCGGTGGCTTCTGACGGGACACCGTTTAAATCGAAGGCAACACCAGTAGCGCGTTTTCCTTCAAGTAAAATTTTTGTCGTATGGGCATGAGTTAGAACTTTTAAGTTTGGCCGTCCCATAACTGGTTTTAAAAAAGCGCGCGATGTGCTTACCCGCATGCCGCCTTTTTGGTTGACCTCAAAATAACCAGAGCCTTCGTTGTTGCCATCATTGAAGTCATCCGTTTTGGGAATCCCTATTTCTTCAGCCGCATCGCGAAAGGCGTCCAAAATTTCCCATGATAATCGTTGTTTCTCGACGTGCCATTCCCCGCCTGAGCCGTGCATATCAGTTTTACCCAGGTGGTGATTTTCAGACTTTATATAATAAGGAAGGACATCATCCCAACCCCAGCCGGTATTACCCAATTGACGCCATTGATCATAGTCAGCAGCTTGGCCGCGCATATAGATCATGCCGTTGATGGACGAACATCCACCCAATATTTTTCCGCGTGGATAATTGAGTGCCCGTCCGTTTAAGCCGGCATCGGGTTCAGTCTTCATCATCCAATCGGTGCGTGGGTTTCCCATGCAAAACAAATATCCAATGGGGATATGAATCCAGTGGTAGTTATCTTTACCACCTGCTTCTAACAATAGAACTTTGTTATTTGGATCTTCGCTTAGTCGGTTAGCGAGAACGCATCCAGCGGAACCTGCACCGATTATGATATAATCAAATGTTCCCTGATCTTGTCTTGTAACTTCTGGCACGTGAATCTCCGTTGTACGTCTCTAAACAAAGCGCGAGCATAAGCTCTCTAACAACCATAAAGCAATGAATACAGGAGAGAAAGGCGGCAATGCAATGCCCTAAAAATCATTAATAGAGAGTGACTAAAATAGATATATACCTATAAGAAGGGCTGATATATGGTTCCGGCTTATGTTCGTTCAAGGTCACCTTTAAGCACCTATTAGGCCTAATTTATGAATCCTAAGTCCCGCCAATCGTTTGTACAGTTGTTGCCAGCCTTACTTGTTTTTGCTTTTTGTATATTGATGATCGCCACCAGCCGCGGCATGGGCGAAACCTATGGGGTTTTTTTGCTGCCAATGAGCGAGAGTTTTGGCTGGAACCGGGCTAATGTTACGTCGGTTTACGCCGTTTACATGATTTCCTTTGGGCTGGGGTCGTTGGTGTCCGGGGTCGTTTATGACCGGCTTGGGCCACGTTATAACTACACCATCGGGCTTTTGTTGTTGAGCACTTGTTATGGCTTTGCCGGAGCAATGACATCTTTGGTTTCGTTTTATTTGGTTATTGGCATATGTGGCGGTTTGGGGGCGGCAATGGTTGGTATTGTCCCGATGCAGAGCCTGGTTTCAAAATGGTTTAGGCGGGGGAGAACTATGGCTCTTTCCATTGCTTATTCGGGCCAAGGAATTGGCGTTATGGTGATGGCACCAACGGCTCACGTTGTAATCGAAAACAAAGGATGGCAGGGAGCTTATTCGTTAGCGAGCTATGGCTTTATTGCAATCCTCGTTTTGGTGGTATTGTTGCCGTGGCGGCGTATTGCCCTTGGTGTATCCTTGCCTCCTATGACCAAGGTTAGCGAAAACATGAAACAGGGTTCGAATAGACGTGAGGCTGGTTCTAAGACGGGAATAAATTTACGCCAAGCAATTCGATTGCCGGAATTTTGGGGGTTTTTTACGATTTTTGGTGCATCGGCTGTATCAATTTTTGGTATCAGCCTCGAGGTCGTGGTGTACCTTGTTGAACAGAAGTTTAGTATCGCTCAAGCCGCATTTGCGTTTGGCAGTATGGGTATGTTGACCATTTTGGGGATTGCCTTAACGGGCATTCTGGCTGAACGCTATCCACGTCATATTATTGCTAGTGTCAGTTATGGACTTACATTTATCGGCATTTTGGCATTGGTCGCCCTGCAATTTTATTTCAGTTGGGTATTGCTAGTGGTTTTTGTTGTAACTTTTGGATTATCAGCTGGGGCACGAGGACCGATTGTCACGGCGCAAATGGCAGAAATGTTTGCCGGGCGCGGATTGGCTTCTATTTTTGGCGCTACCAATATAGGGCAAGGATGTGGGGCAGGCTTAGGGGCCTTTATGGCAGGTTACCTGTTCGATTTGACCGGTAACTATAATATTGGTTTCGCCATGAGTTTTTTGTTTGCGTTGCTTGGGCTGTCAATGTTCTGGCTGGTTCCAGCAATCCGACATGGGAAACGCCAAGACAAATGAAATTCTAATTAAGGTATACCATCTGAGCACAAAAGTTAAGAACACAGTGTGGATGGGCTTTTGTTGCACAGATGTCTAGTATTACGTTTCAAACAAACTATATTATATCAACATCGTCACTTTTCGTTGCCTTAATGGAAAATTAAAATGAATGAACAGACCCTATATACTCCAGCAAAAGTTTGGAAGTGGGAGAAAGAAAATGGTGGTACGTTCGCCAGTACCAATCGCCCGATTGCAGGGGCAACGTTTGACAAAGAGTTACCCATCGGGACACATCCATTGCAGCTCTATTCGATGGGAACGCCTAATGGCCAGAAAGTAACGATTATGCTTGAAGAGCTATTGGCAATTGGGGTCAGTGGTGCTGAATATGATGCGTGGTTAATTCGTATTCACGAAGGTGATCAATTTGGAAGTGGTTTTACAGACGTAAACCCAAATTCCAAAATCCCAGCACTTATGGATCACACAACCGATACCCCAACGCGGATTTTTGAATCGGGCTCTATTTTATTGTATTTGGCTGAGAAATTTGATGCCCTTTTGCCCACCGACCACGGGCCGCGTACGGAATGCATAAATTGGCTGTTTTGGCTGATGGGGAGCGCTCCATATTTAGGTGGCGGCTTTGGCCACTTTTATAATTATGCGCCGTTCAAAATGGAATACCCCATCGACCGGTTTGCCATGGAAGCAAAGCGCCAAATGGATGTGCTGGATCGCCATCTAGAAGATAACCGTTATTTAGCGGGGGATGACTATTCTATTGCCGATATTGCAACTTGGCCTTGGTATGGTTCACTTGTTTTGAACGCCGTTTATGAAGCGTCCGAATTTTTAGACACTGCTTCTTATAAAAACTTGAACCGCTGGACCAATGAAATTGCAGCGCGTGAGGCTGTTAAGCGTGGGCGAATTGTCAACCGCACCCGTGGCCCCTTAGACGAACAATTACACGAGCGCCATGACGCCAGGGATTTTGAGACAAAGACCCAAGACAAAATCGGAGCCTAGGACCCTTTGTATAATTTTATAAAAGGTGGGTATTTGTTGGTGCCCACCTTTTGTATTTTTAAGCCCCTGATTGGCGTGCGATTAGGTCTGGCCATAGATTTTTGGCTCCGCGGCTTAAAATTGAGCGGCCCAAGCGTTCAGCCCAAAAACTTTCAGAGCCAAATTCTGCACGCCAAGTCCACAGACGCTGAGTAATGAAATGCAAATCGTGCTCCTGGGTGAAGCCAATGGCGCCGTGCACTTCATGGGATGTATCTGTAATTGCTTCAACCGCTTCGCTGCAAACGACTTTGGCTGATGCAGTATCAAACTCTGCCTTGCTTAAA
>CALJEW010000067.1 GCA_938074585.1 uncultured Rhodospirillales bacterium
ATAAGGCGTTATATAGCACGCTCTGTCGTGAGAACCATCATGAGATACAATTTAATGAGTGATGATTTAAAAAATTGCCTCCAAACCCCAGCATTCGCGCGTAACTATAGCATATAGCTGTTTAAAATGGAGGCCATGGGCTAAATTTTTGCCATCCAGAGCGTTTAAGGGAGGTTGTTCGCTATAGAAACGATCTTTATAGGAACACCTAATATAAAGTGTGGTGCAGTGGTGTCATGATCGGTTCTTTTGGATAAATTTACTTTGGGGCGGCGGCCGAATTAGCCATAGGTCATAATTATTGCCTGATCCCAACGCCGATGTTTTTTCATCGTTTATCCACCTTCTAATACTTTGTTGATGGTGGCGGCATGATTTAGGGGATTAATCGCCGCGATTTCCGCCAGGCGCGGCATCCTAAAAACCGTGCGGGCATGCTAGTGGCGTGCTTCGTCAAAGCTAATGGCTTGGGCGGGTGAACAAACAAACAGTAAAATGCAAAAGGCAAAAGGCAGGGTATCTGATCGTTATTCAAGCGGGAACTCATTTTCGGGTCTAAATGTCTAATATCGTTATGAGTGGATTTGGACTGATTTTACGCGCTGCTCAAAAAGTGGAATTAAATAAATCACAGGGAGCGCTTAACGCTGATAACGGTCCGGGGTTATTCGCCGTGTTCTTCGTGACGGGTTTGCAATAACAATCGGTTGTATGCCGCCATGACTTCGCGGTGATGGACGCATCCTTTAAAAACAATGGATAGGATGTCATCAACAACGGCTATATGCTCTTCCCCAGAATCCCGCATAACGGCAAGGGCTGTTTCTAAATTATCAGATAAAACCAAAATGGGTGGATGAAGGCGCGCCACATCAGAAGCTGTCACCAAATCATCAAAGCCGTGATCAAAGGCAGAATCGCTTAAATCGGCCAATGTTATAGTTCCATACAGCTCACCGTTATCTCTGAGGACAAAAATCTCCCCAAGCGGTGAGTTTTGTAATTTGATCCGCACATCTTGCAAACAGGCACTCGTTAAAATCGTCTCGCCATCTTCCGAATAGACTTGAGAGATTTTAATAGACTTCATAATTTCTGTCTCGAAGCCTTCTTTAACGTCGACGCCCCGGCGCTTGAGTTGATTATTAAAGAAAGAGCGGCCAAAAAAGTGATGAGTGATTTCAGACGATGCAACAACAGCCAGCATCACGCCAAGGGTTAGGGCGTAGTTGCTTGTCATCTCAAAAATAATAAGGGTTGTTGAAATGGGCGCTCCCATAATGGCGGCGGCAACAGCCCCCATGCCAACAATGGTATAAGCCCCCGATCCGGATGACAGGTCAGGGAATACAGCCGTTGCAACGACACCAAACGATCCGCCAACCATGGCACCAATAACTAAAGCAGGACTAAATACGCCGCCTGCGAAGCCCCAACCAATGCTAAAGGCGGTGGCAACAATCTTGGCAACACCGATGGCTACCAGCGTTACGAAGCCAAATTGCATAAGCAGGGCGGATTCTGTGGCTCCATAACCAATGCCCAAAACCTGTGGGTAAAACAGCGCGATAACACCAACCATTATACCGGCCATCATGGGTCGCACCCAAATCGGAAGTTTCGATTTGTCGGCGAGGTCTTGGGCTAAGAAAATGGAGCGCATAAAGACAATTGAAGTAATGCCAGAGACTAAGCCCAACAGAACAAAAGCTGGGAACTCCCAAAAGGATGTAATGATTTTAGAATCTAAAGCAAAAGCCGGGAAATCTCCAAACACAGAACGCGAAAGGGCGGTTGAGGCAACGCTGGCAATGACAATAGGGGCAAACGCTTTAAGTGCGTAATGGCCAACAACAACTTCGCTGGCAAATAAAGCGCCAGCAATGGGGGCGTTAAATGAAGCTGCAACAGCAGCCCCAACACCACATCCCAGTAACGTGCGCCTTAACGCACGGGTTAAATGAAGGCGTTGGCCAATCCATGCGCTAAGCGATGCGCCAATATGAACAGCAGGGCCTTCGCGGCCAACAGACGCACCAGCCCCAATGGAAATTGCGCTGGTGATGGCGGCCCCAATACCGGCTTTGGCTGACATTCGCCCACCGCGGAGCGCATTAGCTTCAATCACATCGGCAACACCTTGCGGGCGCTGGTTTGGCATAAACCGATGAATGATAATCCCAACAATCAGCCCAGCCCCAGCAGGAACCAGAATAATTTGCCACCACGGCAGATCTTGAGCGTGTTGAAAAAGCCTTTCAGAATTGGACTGAAATAGAATATTTTGGATGAAAGTAATTAATTCTCGAAAGCCAATAATAGCAGCGCCCGTTAATGCACCAATGGCAAGCCCAAGGGCAGAAAGAACCAAATGGTCGTTTCTTAGAAGGCGGCGGAGCGAAATAAGTGCCCGCATATAGCTGGTTTTAGGATTTCTCATAATTCACCTAAATTAGTATAAAAGAATAACGGTGAATAAAACCTTTAAAAAAATTCTCTATAAAATAAATATTAGGCGCATAAGGGGACATCGATGGAATAGCCTGCAGCACGTATG
>CALJEW010000068.1 GCA_938074585.1 uncultured Rhodospirillales bacterium
CCGCCCACAGCCCATAGCAAATAAAGTATCTCCTGAAAACAAAGCGTCTGAATCTGCGAACCAATAGGC
Source organism: uncultured Rhodospirillales bacterium (assembly GCA_938074585.1). Classification (GTDB taxonomy): domain Bacteria; phylum Pseudomonadota; class Alphaproteobacteria; order Rhodospirillales; family Casp-alpha2; genus JABMNT01. Next base: position 70 of record CALJEW010000068.1, read on the forward strand.
ATTATGGCCGCGGGTGTGTCCGGGGACATCAAAAACTTGGGCAGTTGCGTTGCCAACAGCGTAGGTGTCTCCATCTGAAACTTCAACATCAATGCCCGGGATTCGTTCCGCATCAGCTTTCGGCCCAACAATGATGCAATCCGTTTGTTGCTTCAGTTTCAAATTAGCTCCCGTGTGGTCAGCATGATGATGGGTATTCAAAATATGAGTTAATTTCCAGCTCTTTGCCGTCAAAGCATCCAACACTGGGCCACCGACTGCCGGATCAACTACGGCTGTCGCACCGGTTTCAGCATCATGGGCCAAATAGATGTAATTGTCGTTCAAGACCGCGATCTGATGAATTTCCAGTTTGCTCATAATAGTTCCTAATTGCTTTCAATGCGTGCTATGAATGTAAGGCATTTTAGGAGAAGAAAAAACCTTTTTCCAATATAGAAACAAACAGTCAAACGTTTTTTTTGAGTTAACAGCAAGACGAACTTGTGTCAGACAGCACCCGCGAGGTAATCTTATAGCGTTTGTGAAATTGCCTTTTTGGCTTCTTATATATAGCCTGAAATTGTGAAGCCTTTGCTTACAGAAGCCACTAAATCCCTCCCTCAGAACCCGCTCGCTGGTATTGGCTGGATGATATTGACGGGTCTGTTTTTTGTCAGCGTTACAGGTATTGTTCGCCACATTGGATCCTCGCTCCCTGCCATCGAAATGGCGTTTATTCGGTATGCATTTGGTATCCTTTTGGTCGTTCCTGCCCTCATTTCTTTGTGCAAAAATCCACCGACTATAAAACTCACTCGATTTTTTGCAATTCGTGGTTTTTTACATGCCTTCGGTGTCATCCTTTGGTTTTATGCCATGGCTCGAATTCCCATAGCAGAAGTAACTGCCATTGGCTATGTCGCCCCTATTTTTGTCGCACTAGGAGCCGCTTTGTTTTTGGGTGAAAAGCTCCATGCCCGCCGGATCATCAGTATTGTAATCGGCTTTATTGGCGCTCTGATTATTTTACGCCCCGGGTTTCAAGAAATTAATTCAGGCCAATTGGCGCAATTGTGTGCAGCACCCATATTCGCGGCCTCGTTCTTGATGGCAAAACGGATGACAGACAATCAAGGTACGGGCATCATCGTTGCCACATTAACTGTTTTTTGCACCATCGCACTGCTACCCGGTGCTATATACTCTTGGCAAACCCCCAGCCCTCATGAAATCGGCTGGTTATTTTTAACTGCTATAATGGCGACCTGTGGCCATTACACTTTAACCCGTGCCTTCAAAGCGGCCCCCATCACGGTCACCCAACCGCTTAGTTTTCTGCAATTGGTTTGGGCTTCAATATTGGGCGTGATCTTGTTTAATGAAGCCATCGATATATATGTTATCGTCGGTGGTGGGATTGTAGTTGCGTCTGTCACTTACATTTCACATCGCGAATCAAAAGCCACGCGTGCTCGTAAATCGCCTGCAGTCGTTGTGCTCAAATCACCCACCGCCGACCAGATAAAGTCATGACCGATAATCGCTCACCTTGGCTGATTGCATTGGGGGGCATGTTGGCTTTGGCTGTAGCGGTTGGCCTTGGGCGCTTTATTTATACACCAATATTGCCCAATATGATTGCCGATTTGGGTTTAAGTAAAACGCAAGCAGGATGGATTGCATCCGCTAATTACGTTGGTTATTTGGTTGGTGCGTTAGCTGCATCATCCCCAAGATTACGGGGGTCCCGCCGCCTTTGGATGATTAGTGGGCTTTTATTAGGTGCCACAACAACTGCTCTTGTTGGTTTGGTTTCCGATTTAGCGGCCTTCATAATAATTCGCTTTATCGGCGGCGTAGCCAGCGCTTTTGCTTTTGTTTACTCATCCACATTGGTTGTTGATCAATTGCTTAAAATGAACCAGGGCGGCTTATCGGCAGTTCATTTTGGCGGCGTTGGATTGGGCATCACTCTGTCTGCTCTGATTGTATCCGGCGCTGTAATAATTGGTATCGATTGGCGGGGGCAATGGATTGCAGGCGGCTTAGTATCTCTTTTTGCAGCCCTACTTGTTTGTCTGCTGGTTCCTGAACAATCTCAATCTGGGGCCGTTTCCGGGGCTGGTAAAAAAAAGCCGGGGCTAATTGCGTTGATCGCAGCCTATGGGTTATTTGGTTTTGGCTACATCATCACCGCAACCTTTTTAATGACCATCGTTCGCGAAACCGGGGGAGTTCACAAATTGGAACCGGTTATTTGGTTGGTCGTTGGTTTGACTGGAATTCCATCCGTTGCGGCATGGATGTGGGTTGGGCGTCGGGTTGGTGTTTTAAGAGCCTTTTCCATTGCATGCATTGCTGAAGTGATAGGTGTTTGTGCCAGCGTCCTGTGGTCATCGCCGGTCGCGTTGTTAATGTCCGGAATTCTGTTAGGCGGCACGTTCATTGCCTTAACCGCGCTGGGTTTGGTTGGAGGGCGGGCCTTTACCACGGGCGACCCTCGTCAAGTTGTTGGCTTGATGACGGCATCATTTGGTTTTGGCCAAATCGTTGGCCCGACCTATGCGGGCACCTTATATGATATGACAGGTAGCTTCATTCCAGCATCTATGACCGCCGTTGTTGCCCTAATTGTATCTTCCGTCGTAGTCCTTTATATTTCCAATCGTAATTTCTAGCATAAATCAATTTCAAGGCTGGCGCTTGTCTATAAAATACGATTGAATTCATCTATATTTATTATATTTCTACGGATTTTAAATGCCTATTGATTATAAAATTATTTATCTTGCCGATGCACGGGAACTGATTGTTCCCTTGGCCCCAATGTTTATTGACGAGTGGGAGCCTTATTATGGTCGCCAAGGGCCGGGCGATGCCGAAACTGATTTAAATGATTGCTGCAATCACGATGAAATTCCACTGGCATTGGTTGCCATTGGTGAAGATAAAGAAATCTTAGGCACTGCGGCGCTTAAAGCCCGCTCCATCGATACCCATCGCCATCTATCACCCTGGCTGACGGCCATGTTTGTGGTTGAACGCTACCGAGGCCAAGGGATCGGTGTTGCGTTGATTGAAGGAATTGAAAAAAACGCCCTCCACTTAGGTTATAACCGCTTATATGTGGGATCAGGCGGCGTCACAACGGCAATGCGAACCGGCGGTTGGACGCCCATTAATGAGCCTGAAATCATGCGTGGCCCGATCGAAATCTTTGAGCGCGACTTACGCGAGCTTAATACTTACAGCGCATCAAACACATCAAAGGGTTAAGTAACGTATCTATTTGTTGTTTGATGCCTACACCTGAAACACACCCGACGGAACGTACGGCCGCTTCTTTTTGGTTGCACTTGCCGTCAATGCGGCGAAGCTCAGTATTGAAGCTTTGGCAGGCTAGCAAGCCCGCTCGATTTCTTTGCAAGCCGTTGTTCTCGACTTTTTTAGCGATACGACAACCTATGCCATTACTTTGGTTATTTGGGTATGGGCGTGCGGGACAGAACCTGAGCCGAAATGGCCAAAGGAATATAGCTTGGTTTGTTCTGGCTATGGGTCATAACGACCACCACCCAGCGTTTCTATAACGCCGAGCCCCCAGTCGCTGATATTGTGGGTAGCATTGGCTTACTTGCGCTTATCGCCAACCTTTTTTGAGCTTATCTTTTATTCAAATTCCGCCCCGGCGACGCCAACATGCGGTCCGTTTGGCTGCGCTCCCGCAACGATAGGATTGCTAATGTCGAGTTTATTTGTGGCGGTGCTGGGGTGTGGGTCAGAATTAGCCCTTGGCGCCATCATTGCTTTATTATCGCTGTAGGCATCGGTATCGTTTATCAAACAAGCAATGGTAGAGCTTAAACAAGTCTCGGCTTAAAAAACTCTTTAAAAACCCTACAAAAAAAGCAGGATTTTTAAAGAGTATGGGTTGAGCCGTCGGGTTTAAAGTTCCGATTCTACCCATTCAACCAATTGGCTTTTTGGTAAAGCGCCAACTTTAGTTGCTGCAACTTCGCCATTTTTGAATAAAATCAATGTTGGGATACCACGAACACCATATTTAGACGGAACGCCAGGGTTGTCATCGATGTTTACTTTAGCAATAGTGACCTTGCCACCCATCTCAGTTGCCATTTCTTCCAAAGCTGGTGAAATTTGTTTGCAGGGTCCGCACCATTCTGCCCAAAAATCGACCAATACCGGGCCTTCTGCGTTTAATACGTCTGCATCAAAGGATGCGTCTGTTACCTTTATCGACATGATTTTTTCCTATTACGACTAAAACTAAAATGAAATAATTGGGTCACAAAGTTGATTAACAACTTCTCAACCGTTTCTTAAATTTAGGCACGCGCTGACCCTTCGTCAAGGCTCATGCGGATCAAGTATGGCCCCACTTAACCACATAGCACGCGGGACATCGGTCCATAACAACACAGCCTCAATCCGGCGGTCTGGATAAATCTTGCGAAGAGCCGCCCGATACAACGCCATTTGACGCAAATACTGAGGAGCCACTTGAGCTTCATCCGTCGGCGGTGGTCGATTCGTTTTATAATCAACAATAATGATCAGGTCCTCATCAATGACAAGTCGGTCAATTTGAGCTGAAATAATTCCGGCACTCGCCCCCATTCCAACCGTGCCCACTAGCGGCACTTCAGCCACAGATTTCGGCCCAAATAACACAGAAAGTTCAGAATCGGTTAGGACAGCCACTGTTTCAGTGGCGATTTCAGCCTGTTGTGCCTCTGTCAGTTCATGCGTTTCCAGCGCCAAATAACGCTTCGCAGCACCTTCCCAATCTGTTGTTGGTAAATTGGGAAGTGTTTCTAACAAACGGTGGATCAACGTGCCTCTTTTGAACCGTGCCCCATCGTCATCCCCCAACGGAGACCGAATCGGTGGGTTTTCATTGTCTGGTTGGGACGGATTAAGCGGTGATGGCGGCGATGGCTCTGCCGGTGGTGGTGATAAAATCCAGTCCGGTAATTTGGTATCAGAAGCGCTTAAGTGCAATACGGCCACGGTATTGTCTGGCGCTTCAACCTGCTCGCTTTGCAAACGTAGCCCTTCGGAGCCATCATCAAGTAAATAGGGTTCTGCCCCTTGACCCTGCAAGCCGCGCTTGACCAAATCGTACCAACATCCCTCACTACGACCCCGGTTGGTTTCCCAACCACAAACATAAACCCGGTCTTGGGCGCGGGTTAAGGCAACATAAAGAAGGCGGCTATATTCATTCAGTGCATTTACTTTTGCTTGTTCGCGCATCTGACCACAAATTTGTTCTTCGTTATCTTTGATGACGGGCCAAAACAAAAGTGGATCATCACCTAATTTTTCCCAATACAAGCGGGATTCTAGGCGAGCGTCAGGGGTCACGCAGGTGTCAGGCAAAAACACAACATTGGCCTGCAAGCCCTTTGCGCCATGGACGGTCATCACCCGAACTTCACCACGGCCCTGATCCAAATCGCGTTTGATATGCGTATTGTCCGCAGCCAACCAATGCAAAAATCCTTCTAAACTAGGTGGGTGATCGCGTTCAAAACTAAGAGCTAAATTTAAAAACTCATCAATAGGGTCTGCGGCATCAGGGCCTAAGCGTGCCAACAAATTATGACGACCGCGCCCTTCACCCAAAAGCCGAGCATAAAATTCAAACGGCGGAGTGAAATCAGCGCCGGAAGCCAAGCGCTCTAACCAAGCAGCAGCCAATTCGTATTTTTTCTGCTCAGCCCGCTTGTCGCGTAATTGTTGCCAGACCGTCGCTATTTTAGCTCGTCCATATGCCAAATCAAAAAGATCGTCGTCGTCCAGCCCCAAAAATGGCGACTTCAAAACAATAGCTGTGTTTAGATCATCTTCCGGTAACAACGCAAAACGACCAACAGCAACCAAATCCATGATCGCCATTTGATCTAACAAAACCATGCGGTCACTGCCCGCTACCGGGATTTGCCGTTGTTTTAATTGACGCACCACTTCTTCTGCAAAATCACCGCGACGGCGCAATAAAATCATTATGTCACCGGGCTCGATAGCGCGCCTAGTTGAGCCCAATTGCTCGCCATTCACAAGCCAACCCGATATAGTATTCGCGATTTTTTCAGCCAATCTGGCGGCTGGGCTTTTTTGAGACATCTGATCCAACGGCGCATCCCATGGATCATCTTCCAACACGTCATCAGGCGTCATTGTTGGCCATAACTCGACCATTCCAGCCTGCCCATCGCGGAACGATAAATGCCGGATCAGCTCGTCCTCAACTTGCAAACCTGTTGGCGCACCTTCACCGGTGAACACAGAATCAACAGTATTTAGAATGGTCCAAACGGAACGGAACGATAAGGTCAACTCAACCGATTTCCAGGGTCGCTCCGCCGCTTTTGCCCGCTCAGAAAAATAGGTTTGCATTTCAGCAAACTTAATCGGGTCAGCCCCTTGGAAACTATAGATCGATTGTTTTTGATCACCGACAGCAAAGATCGTCCGCTCCAGCACGCGACCATCCATGACCGCTCCGTCGCCTGAAAAAAATTCAGACGCCAAAGCCGCGATCACTTCCCATTGTACGGGGCTAGTGTCTTGCGCTTCATCAACCAAAATATGATCAATGCCGCCGTCTAATTTATAATGTACCCAACTAACCCGACCATCGCCCAACAAATCCCGAGCTTTTAAAATTAGATCATCGTAATCCAACAATGCGCGGTGAGTTTTCAAATCGCCATAAACTTGTATTAACGTTTCTCCAACCAGCACCAAAGCCTCGGTAGCTTCCGCAATCCGCAATCCTTTTAAACGCTCTTCCACTTCTAGAATTCTATTTTGTTCCATTATCAAAGTATCAACTATGGCGGGTTCAATTTTTTCAACAGCCTTCGTTGCAAGCCGAGCCGTGGGCGTTCCTTTTTGGGTTACAAAAAGAAATTTGTAAGCACCGTAGGCTGATAAGATCTCTGAATAGGTATCAGCCTTAATAAAGGCTCTAATCGCACCCGCTTTTTTCATATCCATCGCGGACCCTTGATCCAAGACATCGGCCCCGCGCAACAAAGCGGCATCATTGCGACCAATTTTCTCAGCCATCATTGATGGCTCATTCGCATCACCAGTTATACCCAAACGCACCCTTACTGCGCGGCCCAACCCTTCTGCTCCGCCATGGCGATGCAATACTTCTTTCAAATGATGGCGATTGTCATCAATATCTTCCATCAAACTCTCAAACCCACCTTCATCAACCAAGCCAGCAATAAATGAAAATGCTTTTTGGATTTCGTTTTCACCCGACCCAGCCCGGCGCATCAAATGATCACGGGCTTCTAGACGCAATTCGTTTGCTGTTCGCTCATCAACAACCGAAAAGTGGGGCGCAACGTTGGCTTCGATTGGGAAGCACCCTAACAAGCTTTCACAAAAAGAATGAATGGTCCGAATTTTTAATCCACCCGGCGTATCCAATGTTTGTGCAAACAATTGGCGCGCCGTCCGAATAACGCTTAGCTCTGGCTTTCGGCCAATCATCTGAGTTAATTCAGATATCAACTCATCGTTTGGGATAAACGCCCACGCGCCCAATTGATGGCTTAGTCGGTTAGCCATTTCAGCCGCCGCAGCTTTGGTAAAAGTTAAGCATAAAATCCGAGTTGCCGGAACGCCCTCTAACAACAGGCGCAAAATTCTAGTAATCAGAACACGGGTTTTGCCGGTTCCTGCATTGGCCCCAACCCACACTGATTGGGTTGGGTCAGCGGCAATAATTTGACCAGCAATTTGATCCGGTGTTGGGGCGGACACAGATTGGCTCATTACTCGTCCCCCCCGTCACTGCTGGACCATTCCCGAACTCGTGCCAAATGATCGTAATTGCCAAACCTACTTTTAAACATCGGCCGGGGGCGGGATCGGTACGGTGTATTAGGATTGCTGTAAATGCCAATGAGTTTGCGTAATCCAACCAAAGCGCTTTCAGCCACCCCATGCACATCTAATTTCAAGCGCTTGACTTCCCCCGGTACACGTCCACCCGACAAATGTAAGTACGTTAAATCATTAACCGTCGTCGAGACTAAATCAGGAAACATTCCCTCCATTACCATAGCGGCTTCTAAGGATAATTGAGGGACCAATCCAGATACCACTTGTGGCGCAGTTGGTGGTTGGCCAGTTTTATAATCGATGATCGATAAACTGCCATCTAACATCCGGTCCATACGATCGGCTTTGGCACGCAAATTAAATTTAATAGCCCCAACCGTGACCATCATATTTCCTGTTTTTTCAATCAATTCAACGCTAATTCCAGCGCTTCGGCGTTTGCGTTCGTAATTTATGAACCAATGGGCAATGCGTAAAAACCGGGGCCACCAAAAAGCTTGGACGCCGGGCCGCGATATATGTTTTTTAAAATGACTATCACCGATATCTACCAATCGTCCCTCTGCGTCATCGGGTAAGTCACCGGGATTAGCATTCATAAATTCTTCTAAAATTCCGTGGATCAAAGTTCCCCGATCCGATGCTCCCGGATCTTGGTCCAAAGGGTCTAAAGCTTTAAGGCGTAAAATTTGTTCTGCAAAAATTGAATACGGGTCTCTGATCCATGTTTCAATCCGGGTGACGGACAACCCATTTGGCCGGGCAGCAACAGGTGGTTTGGGT
>CALJEW010000069.1 GCA_938074585.1 uncultured Rhodospirillales bacterium
TAAATTGTAACTGAAAAGCTTTTTAACGTAACAGCAACGCTGAAACATCTATCATTACAATCTCATTTGTATTCTCTAAGTAAATAGTTCATCACCTTTTATATAATAGCGGTGTTATTTTATTATCTCTCTTATAGGGAGAACCCCACTATGTTGCTAAAACTACGCTGCAGATAGTATTATCTCATCATCTATAAATCGATATAGACTACGACCTTGTTTGTACCATTCAAATGTGTCTTCCAATATCTCATCCAAAGCAGCTTTTTTAGTATCTGAACCAGCTTCTGAGAAAAAACCATAAAGTACTTTGAGTGATATTTCATTTACTTCAAGCTTAGCAAGTTCATTTAAGAATACATTCTTGCACTGCTCCCTCTTAGAGGCCTTAAGCTTTAAGTGCTTTGTTTGATACGGAACGAACTTAACACCTGGCATTGCTATCATGAGAGCTTTCTTAAGCTTAAGGTGATCATTGCTGAAGATGTATGCATCCATCTTCCTAGCTTTACCATTCTCCATGACCCGGCAACTGCCTCGGCTTAAAGCCTGGTATACGTAATGGACCTTTTCAGATTGAACTATCTCATTCAGGACTTCTTTAGTTATGTTTTTCTTTATATCTCTCGCATGGGCTAGATAATTTGCTGCACTAGTTGAGTGTGGCAACGTCAGTAATCCTGCGAAGACAACGGCATCACAATCACTGAAGGTATTCAGAGCTGTCTCATACCCCCACGTTAATATCTCAAGTTTACCTCCAGCAGACAGCATGTCTGGATCGACACCGTCAAGATACTTTGTAATTAGCTCCCTTAGTTTACTGATGGGTTTTCTGTTATCGACGTCCTTAAAAGTAAACATCAAAACATTGCGTCCAACTTTCAAAAGCCTTGCTATTAATTCAGCAACTTCATGGAACAGGTTAATATCACCACCATGCTGTTGTAACCCCTCCATGATACTGGTACGTCCAGCTCTAGCATAGGCATGATAAATGGTGACATCTGAATGGTCTTTGATGTTCTCATGCAAATACATTGCGTTGATAGTTTTGTCTGCAAGCATCACTTTTCTGATGTTATAAGATGCATCCAGAATGCAGATGTTATTCATATGATCTGGAATTGTCTGCTTGATGGTGATCAACGAGCTACCTTGTGATTTATCCCTGAGCATCCGCATTTCATAACCTTCATGGATGAGTTTGAAGAAGTTACGAAGAATATCATCATGACCATGAATGGCTTTGTCAGCTTTTCGTGCATCAGTGATTGGAATAGGTAGATCAGGAAACTTCAGAACTTCATCGTCTGAAGCATTTGAAAGTTTGTCGTCAACTTCCATAAGCCAACCAGCAAGAGCTTTCTGATCATCGGTAGCAGCACGTTCTTTTATTCTTACTTGTCCAATGAACTTGCAAATCTCACCAATGACAGTATCGAGCTGTAGAGCAGCCCCTTGGCCAACAAACAGCGTCTCATCATGAATCAACAAATCGTAAGGCATTTTATTGTAGCCGTAATGTAACTTCGCATGGGACAGCAAAACAATCTGTCTAAGCTCATTTAAATCATCAGAGTTGGATGGCTCAGATGCAGTCCCCTGTTCTGGGTTTTGACTAATAAACTTTGGGTCATGCTGGTATGAATGCAATAGAGATATCTTAGCCTCTGGAACATCATCAGCAATCAAGTCTCTTTTCAGTTCACAAAGAGCTTCGATCTTGCCTGCACAAACAACTATTTTATAGGCACGATCCAATTCGTTAATGGCTTTACAGAAGCCCCTAATGGCTGTTGTTTTGCCCGCACCACAAGGAAGTGGGAAAGCCGTGCGGCGTTTCTGTTCGGGTAAGGCTATAGTAGATACAAAACTTCCTAGCACTTGATAAAGGGCAATCCATTGAGCTTTTGAAACGACATTCCCATGCTTTTCTAGAATATCAATTGTGTATTGCATAGATAGATTATGAGCTTCGTGGTCAGTTACGGATGATTTAAGCGTTACTATTTTACTCACTTGCGATCACCTCCGTTCTCAAGATTGCCAAGCCATTCTAAAAAGTCGGTTATACGATATCTGGGTGTTGAACCAATTAATATGGGATCAATAGATAATACGTGACTTTCGTTTTGTCTCCGAAGCCACCGCTGCTTGCGTACCCACGAGGAGGTAAGCGATAAATATTCAGCGATATCACGATCAGAAAGAAAGGCTGAAGTGCCTTCCACAGAAGTTAGATTATTCATTTAGTTTACTCCATTTTTGATTTGATTAACTCTCCAGTTCAGCGATTTCAATGTTACCACCGCAATCCCTCCTCAATCGCTAAGGGAGACGGATTAGTTTGTGATAGACGTTATTAAAGTCTCTTGTTATTACATGCCTATACTACTATTATACACTATTTTTATGTATTTGTCAAGGTAAACATACTATTGCGTTACTTTTTACAGAAAACCTTATGATTTCCGTAACTTCTTACCGACATCTTCAGCTCGTAAATGCGTATATCGAAACAGCATCCGAGGGTCTTTATGTCCACTGATCAGAGCGACTTCAGGCACAGACAAACCCATCTCAAAGAACCGACTGACGGCTTCATGTCTTAGATCGTGAAAGCGCAGGTCTGTAATGCCGACACGTTTCTTAAGCCGCACCCACGCCAATCGAATTGCATTGCCGGTGGTTGGAAAGAAGCGCTCATCAGCCTTGGTCAGTCCTTGGACAATCTGCATCGCCTTGTCTGTCATCGGGATTGTTCTGCTGCTGCCGTTCTTGGTTATGGGAATATGCAAGGTGCATTTATCACAATCCAGATCGCTCCATCGTGCATTGACGATCTCACCTCGCCGCATCCCAGTCTCAATTGCAAACTCAATGATTGGGGCAAGCAATGTTGATCGCCCTCGCTGACAACCTAACAACAGGGCGTCGATTTCACCCGCTTCCAAACGTCTGGTTCGTGCTGCTGAAGGTTTAGGGAGCCTGATTGTGGCTGCTGGGTTGTTCTTAATAGGAACAGACCATTCATCAATCGCTATCTGCAAACAGTGCCGCACCAGGGTAAGTTCAATCAAGACGGATGGCTCAGACACACAATTGAGTCTTTCATCCCGGTAGCGGCTAATGTCTGTTGCCGTCAGCTCATCAATCCTGATATGCCCAAGCCAACTACGGATAAGAGAATTGAGACGCCATTTCTCAGCGTCATAGCCCCGTTTGTTTATGGATACAGTACCTAGATATCGCTCAAGCAAGTCGCTGAACAGCTTATGATTTGGGCAATCACGCTTACCTTTATATTCACCGAGATCAACCTCGCGTTCTATTCGTCTTGCCCATTTATCTGCATCACCTCTTATTTGGAATGACTTAGTTAGGCTTGGGTAGCCATTTCTACGAACCTGAACGTGCCAACTACTGCCACGTTTGCGTATTGAAGCCATGAGAAATCCTCTCGCACTGTGCCATACGTGTGCCAGATTGACTTCTTTATGATGATGAGGTTTTCCCCTCTCGCGCTATCTTATTGATAACACAAGAGGAAAATGGTGGGAACGACTGGGATTGAACCAGTGACCCCTGCAATGTCAATGCAGTGCTCTCCCGCTGAGCTACGCTCCCTTTTCGGCGCTCGTTATATCGCATTAGAATTGGATTGCAAGTCAAAGAAAGGCATAATTATTCAGTTAATTATTGCGGCTTTACATCAGACACGCAATAATCGGAGCCTGAGACTAAACTCTGCCAGCTAAAGAAACGAAACCTTTATGACCATGCCAATATCCACTTCTTGTATTGAGGTTTTAGCACCAAAAATTCAATCGGTTCCCGTCGTATTTGCGTCCCCGCATAGTGGTCTTAATTATTCGAAAGCTTTCATTGAGGCTTCAAAGTTAAGCCCGCGCCAGCTCCGCCGATCAGAAGATTCTTTCGTTGATGAAATTTTTTCCTCGGCGCCGGAGTTTGGTGCCCCTTTATTACGGGCTCATTTTCCACGCGCTTATGTCGACCCCAATCGCGGCGCCTATGAATTGGACCCTGCCATGTTTTCAGACCAATTACCCGGTTACGTAACAACCAAAACACCCCGCATTATGGCTGGGTTAGGAACCATTCCACGAGTCGTTGCAAATGGTGAAGATATTTATCACGAGCAAATGACTTTTGATGAAGCCAAGCAACGAATTGAGGATAACTACGTCCCCTATCACGAAGCACTCTCCAGATTGCTCAAACAAACACGACGAAGATTCGGCATGGTTTTATTAATCGATTGCCACTCCATGCCATCTGTAGATGAAAACAGCCTGAACCATTTTTCAGCCCCCCTAGCCGATATTATTTTGGGCGATTGCCATGGGAGATCTTGCGATCCGACAATCACAGATACCGCTGAGCAGGTTTGTCGGGAAATGGGATTATCCGTCGCCCGCAACAAACCCTATGCAGGCGGCTACACAACGAAGCATTATGGACAGCCAAAATACAATGTTCATGGTTTGCAAATTGAAATCAAACGCAGTTTATATATGGACGAATTGCGAATTGAACGGGGGCCGGGGTTAGCACCATTGATCCGCCAGATGCGCCGACTTATTAACACCATGACGTCAATCAACTTCTCCCCCTTAATTTCGCCAACACTGAAGGCCGCTGAATGACGAACGAAGCTCCCGCAAACATCGAAACTCGCGATGTCGATGACAAAGATTTACCCTCCACACAGTCCATTTATGCAGAACAGGTTTTACATGGTGTCTCCAGTTGGGAAAAACCCCGCCCGATTTAGCCAAAATGACAAAGCAACGGGATCGCATTGGTGATGCCGGTTACTCCTCCCGCGTTGCAGTCCGCGGCGATGAGGTGATTAGGTATTCCTACGTATCGGTATACCGCCCGCGCCCGGGCTATCGCTTTACCGTTGAAAATTCGATTTATATATCCCAAACCGCACGACGCAGCGGTTGTGAGAAGTTGCTTTTGGCAGATTTAATCAAAGTTTGCAAAGCGCAAGGCTACCGCCAAATGATTGCTATTGTCGGAGATTTTGAAAATGCCATGTCGATCGATTTCCACCTTAAAATGGGGTTCGAACACGCGGGAACCATAAAGACCATTGGTTATAAGTTGGATCGGTGGTTAGATTCTGTATTGATGCAATTACCGCTTGGCGATGGCAGCCAAACGCCCCCCAGCGACGAAACCTAAAAACTGGCACAGCCATTGCGTATGTATAGGTATGAAACAACATACAAATACATATAAAAACATTCGAAACACGTTCGTACTTGCGACTTCAGCCTTGTTTGCGCTGACTTATGGCGCGCAAGCGATAACCTCACCATCACCGCAAGCCATTGAAAAAACATCACATTTATGTATTGACCAAACCGCGCAGCTGGAACAATCAGAAAAGATCCCAACCCACCTTTTGACCGCCATTTCATTGGCCGAAACCGGACGTTGGCAGAAAGGTTCTAAGGAAATAATTGCCTGGCCTTGGACAATTACGGCTAATGGCAAAGGCCACCATTTTGATACAAAAGAAGAAGCCTTAGCGGAAGTTGAGATTTTATTGACCGAAGGCCTGCGCAACATTGACGTGGGATGCATGCAAATCAATCTAAAATATCATGAAAACGCGTTCGAGAATCTTTCCCAAGCTTTAGACCCAAAAACCAATGCAGAATACGCTGCAAAATTTTTAAAAAAACTATATGCTAAGAAAAAAAATTGGATGAAGGCGGTTGGTTCATATCATTCGAATACGCCAGATAAAAACCTTAAGTATCGGGCAAAACTAATTCGACTTTGGAATAAAGTGCGCCGTTCCACAGGCCAACAAATAGCCCGCATAGAAACAACTGCGCCTAAATCAGCCGCATCAGTCGAACTCGATTACCAACGTATTGCGCGCTTAAACAACGCTTTTCAAGAGCGCCGGAACGCAGACCCCATTGCCTCCGCCAATAAAGACAAATTTATAGAGAAAGCCATGAAGCGCCACGCCGAATTAGACGCATGGCGCGAAAAACAAGTTGAAGGCATAGATATGAAGCATTTATTGGCGATGCGCCGGGCAGAACAAACTTTACGGCAACGTAAAGAACGTCTAAGCCGCGGCAAACCAAAATTTGGGGAGCGCCGCAAAAAGCAGCTTACACAATGGCGTGAAACCCGTTTATGGAAACCCAATTAGGGTCGTGACCCTAAATCACACCATTTTGTTTTAGCATTTCTAACTCAGCCGCAGATAATCCCAATTCATCACCATAAACAGCTTCGTTAGCATTTCCCAACAAAGGCCCGAGGGCCACGACTTTTCCGGGTGTTTTGGATAATTTTGGAAAAACGCCCGGCACCATAACATCCCCCAATCCGGGCACAGCAACGGAGATCATATCTTCACGAGCTTTGAAATGCGGGTCTTCAAAAATATCGGCAATGGAATTGATAGCGCCAGCTGGCACTTCATGGTCAACGCACAAATGTAAAACTGCTTTGCGGTCCATGGATGTAGTCCAATTGGTGACTTGGGCGATGACTTGATCGCGCGCCGCCAGCCGCGTCGCTTGATCCCCAAAGTCCGTCCATAAATCAGGCCGCCCCATGGCCTTGGTTAAGCGCTCAAACATTTTATCAGTGGTGCACGCAATGGACATAAACTTACCGTCGCCCGTGGCAAAATGGCCATGGGGGCATGCATTGACGGTTCCAGTTCCTTCAGGCCCCCGCACAAAGCCATCTTTTGCAAACCGGGGAACTATTTCATCCAAGGCGCGAAAAACAGACTCATAAAGCGCCACATCAACCATTTGCCCCTCGCCCGTTGCATCCTTGTTCCTGAGCGCCATTAAAATGCCAATCGCCCCATAAAGCCCCGACATATAGTCACCCAACGATGTTGACCCCGGCGTAACGGGTGTTTCACCCGGTAAACCAGATAAATGCGTTAGCCCACCAAACGCGTGGGCAATTCGCGCAAACCCGGGACGGTCTTTATAGGGACCCGTTTGGCCATAGCCCGATATCCGCATGAGGACGAGGCCCGGATTGATAGCTTTTAATTTATCCCATCCTAAGCCCCATTTTTCGAGCGTTCCGGGACGAAAATTTTCACAAACAACATCTGCAGACTTAACCAGTTTTTTGAATAGTTCAGCCCCCTCTGGTGAACGCAAGTTCAAAGTGATCGAATTTTTATTGCGGGCTTCCGATAACCAAGCTAGCGAAGCGGCTTCTAAATCCGTTGGTGTTCCATAGCGCCGCCAAGGGTCCCCGCCTTTTGGGTTCTCGATCTTGATCACCTCGGCACCAAATTCGCTCATGATAGTGGCGGCATAGGGTGCAGCAATAAAGGTCGCTATATCTAAAACACGAATGCCAGACATTGGACCTTTAAATACGGTATCATTTTCACTCATGGAATTCTCCCGCTCTAAAATTATAAAAATGCTTATTCAAACGTAGCATCAGCTTTCATGGCCAATGAACCGTCGTGTTTCGAAACCCATAACTTAGCTGAGCTTCCGTCATCCGAAGGCAGCCCATTGACTTGAAACTTGGCTGTATCAAATACGGGGCTAACCGCGCGAAACGAAAAGCCCACCATCCGTTTGCTGGGATGTTCACGTCGGGCTAAATCCATCAGAAAGGTGGCGATTAAAGGCCCATGAACAATCAAGCCCGGATAGCCCTCGGTTTCAGTCACATAGCTACGGTCGTAATGAATACGGTGACCATTGAATGTCAGGGCTGAATAGCGAAACAACAACACCGGATCCGGGTCAATTTGACGCTTCCAAATAGCGTCCTCTGGTGCGGATTTGGAAGGCAGCGAGGGTGCGTTTGCATCGGGCTCGTCACGGTAAACAATATCATGTTCATCAATAATAGCGACACCGTCCACGTTCGAAATTTCATGACGTACAATGCAAAACACCAAGTCGCCGTTTTTACCCCGTTTGTGGGTCACGTCTTTGATCGTCGATACGCGCTGGATCTCTTCCCCAACTTTTAAGTCCCGCTTGAATTCCAACCGGCTTCCAGCCCACATTCGGCGCGGCAATTCGATGGGAGGTAAAAACGCGCCCCGCTCAGGATGACCGTCCGGACCAATTAGCGATTGGCGAGCTTGTGGTAAAAAATATAGCCAATGAGCCGATGGTGGTAACGGATCACCGACTTTTGGATACGCATCATCCCGGTCTAGGATTGCTGAATACCCGGCCAATTGTGAAGCCGTTACAATGTCATTCGTGATCTCGGTTTTACCGATCCATGTGCGCAAGTGGTCAATATCAACTATCATTAAAAGGACCTCGGTAGTTTCAATATGTGTTCTACGATATACGACAAAACCAAGTTTGTTGATACAGGTGCCTTACGGAACAATCGGGTTTCTCTGAACTTTCGCTCAATGTCATACTCTTCGGCAAAACTAAATCCACCATATGTTTGCATACACATATCGCCTGCGGCCCATGTCGCTTCCGATACCAATAATTTTGCCATGTTGGCTTCAGGTCCAAACAGCGAATAGGTTCCCCATGCATTTATAATTTTACGTAAACCTCTCTCAGTGTAAATATCTTTAAACATTTCATCCCCATAACTGTGCCTCTGGAGGATAAACCAAACCGCCCTCAAACTTCAAACCTGGCTCCCGATCCTTTTTTAATAACAGCGGCCCGTCCAAATCAACAAATTCAGCCACACATGCCAACAGCATTGCAGGTGCCATGGCTAAAGATGTGCCGACCATGCACCCGATCATAATGCCTAAATCTAAGGCCTGAGCAGCTTTTGCCAATTCCATCGCTTCGGTTAAACCGCCGGTTTTATCCAGTTTAATGTTAATCATTTGATATTTGCCAACCAAAGACGCCAAATCATCTTTTGTATGACAGGCTTCATCCGCACAAATGGTCACGGGGGGTGCATAATCGCGCAGCCCCTCGTCATTCCCTGCAGGAACGGGTTGCTCGATCATCTCTACACCCATTTTGACAAGCGCAGGCGCAACGGCTTTTAAAACGTCTAAAGTCCAGCCTTCGTTTGGGTCAATAATCAACTGGGCATTTGGGGCATTATCATGAACCGCCTGCATCCGTTCCGTGATCAGTTCTGCATCTAATTTGACTTTAATCAGTGGCGCTTTTGACAATCGCCTAGCCGCGCTCGCCATTTCATCAATGGTTCCAAGCCCAATCGTTTCTGCGGTAATCGAAGGCTTAGGGGCACAAATTCGAGCAATATCCCAAGCACGTTTTTGAGTTGATTTTGCCTCTAAATCCCACAATGCATTATCTACCGCATTCCGCGCAGCACCGGCGGGCATGATTGCAGCCAAAGCAACCCGGTCTATACCCCGCTTAAGCTGTGGTATTATTGTTTCAATTTCAGATACAACACCACCAACGGTTTCGTTGTATCTGGGGTATGGAACGCATTCACCTCGGCCCGTATAACCCCCTTCTGAAATCTCAACAACCACCACATCAGCTTGTGTTTTTACACCTCGAGATATAGCGAACGGCCGAACGAGTGGCCAACTTTCAGTCCGCGCAATGACGCGGCGTATGAGTTTTGATGAAAGGCTCACGATAAAGCATCAACCAAACGGCCAACGCCTGAACGCACAGGATCAACTGTTGGCAAACCCATTTCAGCTTCCGTCTTTTTAAGAAAATCTTCAGCTTCCTCTTCTGAAAATGCTTTCGTATTTATTGCAATACCAATGCATTTGACATTTGGGTTGGTTAAACGCGCCGCGTTCAAATTGGCTTCCATACATTGGGTTAAACTTGGCAATTTGAAGTCAGGAAGACCGCGCATATGGTGCCGGGTCGGCTCGTGGCACAGCACAATATAATCCGGCTGCGACCCGTGGATCAAACCCATGGTCACGCCTGCATAAGACGCATGAAATAAGGAGCCCTGACCTTCAACAACGTCCCAATGATCGTCATCGTTCGCAGGCGATAACGATTCAGTAGCGCCCGAAATAAAGTCAGAAACCACAGCATCGACGGACACCCCTTCACCGACGATAAAGATACCGGTTTGCCCGGTTGCCCTGAAATCAACTTTCATATCTCGGTCTTGCATTTCTTTGGTCAGCGCAAGCGCCGTATACATTTTACCAACGGAACAATCCGTTCCAACAGGTAAAATACGTTTACCAGAGCGCTTTTTACCACTGGCGACAGCAAACGTTTCTGTTGGATGGCGAACATCAAAAAGCTGCCGACCATACATCTGTGCGGCGTCGACAATGGCGGGAATATCTGCCAATTTATTATGCAAACCACTGGCTAAATCGTATCCAAGCTCAATCGCATGGACCAAAATCGCAATCCATTCAGTCGAGATTTTTCCTCCCCGATTTGCGACGCCAAGAATTAGAGTTTTAGCGCCTTTATCAGCCGCCTCTTCTAGCGTCATATCGGCTAAGCCTAAGTCAGCCTTACAGCCATCTAAACGCAATTGCGACATACAGATATCGGGGCGCCAATCGACAACACCTTGTGCCGTTTTAGCTGCTAACTGATCGGGGGCATCACCTAAGAACATTAAGTATGGCGGCTTTAAGCGCATGAGAGACCTCTCTGATAAAATAAGACGATGATCATAGATAACATCAGGTGCTATGTC
>CALJEW010000070.1 GCA_938074585.1 uncultured Rhodospirillales bacterium
TCCGTATATTATTTAAGTTCATTTAAGGTTTCCTATTTCCAGTTCTTTGCCACTCGCATAAACGACGATAGTGGTATCCACCTTTATGATGGTATTGGTTCGCCTGTTTTGCAGAGAAGTTTTAAGCCTGTGAAGTGTTCGTTAGTTCGGTTTTTTGTCCAAAATATTAGATAGGCTGCTAATTTTTTTTTGTTTGTGATATAAGGTTGGTGTAGTTCTAGGGTCGGAAAGCTGCATACGGCTACTATCACTTTTAACGTATAAAATGGTAGTTTGTCTATTTAATCATTTCATTAACGATTTAGGCTGCATCGCTTTTTTAAGGTTCTGATGTATTTCTTTGTTTGTTAGTGGCATTAAAGTTTGATGGTAGATATCCTATGTATCAATACCAAGGTGAAAGCCATCACTCCAGATCAAAATTTCTTTATCTTTCCGGCTTCACATAGCTTTAGAATGTCCTTTGTCTGTTTTTTTAATAGTTCAATACCGGCGATACCCCCAATACTAGGCATGAAAATATCAGCTAAGATTTTGTTCAACCAAATGAGCAAAAAGCTCTTCATTATCAATAATTTGTTAGTGTCTGATAGTCTTAACCACTTAATAATTAATTTTGTAAAAGTTGCGCTAAAGGATGAATACAAAGATATGTGTGACTAGGGGGTTTGGGGTTTAATGTTGACAAATGTATCTGTAGTACAATTTTCTAAGACCTCTAGCAAATCGGACTGAGCTAGGGCGACACACCCTTCGGTTGGCAACGATTTTGGGCTTTTTACGTGAAAGAAGATCGCGCTACCAAGGCCCAACACGGGTGGGTCATCATTAAAACCCAGATTAACGATTAAATTATATAAGTCGTCTGGGCGCCAAAGGCTTTCGTATGATGCCGAAAATGGCAATCGGATTAGGCGGTTGTATTGGTCATGTTTTGGGTCATCACACCAGCCATCTAGGGGGATAATTGGGTGTGTAGTTAGCTTTGTTTTTGGTTTCTCTAATATATCAGGTCGGTAACGTAATGAGCGTAGGGGAAAGCGACCAACCGGAGTAATGCCATCCCCCTCTCTTCCTTTAATTCCAATACCGCCACGTCCAACGACGCAAGAATAAGTTTTACCTGCAAAAGTGAGTTCTGTTGGTGATGTGACGATTATATCCATTTTGAAGGGTCTTTATGATACCTTAAGCCATATATCAGTGCAAAAAGTTTGTAAGGGGCAAGTTGTTTTTATCAAGTAATAAACCTGAACTATCTGCATGATGATATTTACTAGGAGCATCGTTCTCAGAAAGTGAAAACGAACCTCCATATGGTGCAGCAGCACCGAGTGCTTGGGGTTTAGAAGGTGTTGAAATGGGTGTTGCTATTCTTGCAATAGTGTCTGTGGTTGGTTGTTGTTCTATAGTTTCTGATTTTGTTTGAGAGGCAGACTGGTAAGCATCAGTTGAGCGTTTAATTTGTAACAGCGATATAGTTGGAGCATGAAAATCTTTTTTGAAAGCGTTCAACGACAAAAGCCCATGTTGAACAGGCATTCCAGAGTCAGCTTGATGTTGGGTTTGTTGGACGGGTTTGTCTGTTGGTTCGGTTTTATTTGGCTCAGGAAAGGGCAGAATCGCTTTGGCCGTCTCGACGTGGGTTGGGGCTGCATTGTCAACCAACTTTGAATACGTGCGGGTTGGCAAATCGATCCCCTGTTTAAGGGCCTGGCTGTTTCGATGATTAATTTCACCTGCTGCCCAAGCGGTAATTGGATTAAAGGCATTATTTTGAGTGATAGGAAAATTGGCTATTTCGGTGTTAGCAGATGTTAGTTGAACAGTATCTTTGTCTTTAACCATCGCAATAAAAAGGCTACCCATGTCGTTGCCCGTAAACTCCTCAAGAGCCACGTTCACCGCCGAAATGGCAGTACCGATAGGGCCTAAAAATAGAGTACTTCCTGCGACCCTAGAAACAGGGTCCAAAGTATCGCCAGTTATCTCACGATATAAAGGCCCGATAACAGGTAGATGTTGTAGGGGGTTCACAATATCGATGGCATCCAAAAAGGTGAAGCCATCAGCACCAAAAGGTTTGAAGGTTGAATTCTTTTCAGGTTGTGTTGTAGAAGATAATGAAGATTTCTCACCAAGAGGATGCTGTTTAAAACCCTGGGCGGCGTTGCTGGTGCTCAATTGATGCCCCGATTGAATTACACTAACCATTATTATTTTCCCGTTTATATATGCACGAGAATATGAGCAAAGGTCGTGCCAGATTTAAATCGTTTTAAATCAGTAAGTTATAAATTTATTTCTATTCACAAGTGGGCGTAAAGGTAACATTTGCCGGGCTAATTAGGGCGTTTGTGCGGTGATTAATGAAATTATATAAAGCTTATAAAGAAACGCCATATTTGTTTAATATACAAAGATCGGGGTTCTTTATTAATTGTATTCAGTGCGTAAAGCGCCACAAACCCATGGGGCTATTTTACCAAATGGTAGTGAACTTATTTTACTCCGCTAATTTTGTGGTCTGCCAAGATCAAAGCTTCGCGCTCAGTCTCAGTTTCAACCTAACCCCAGAGCTTGAAGATGTCATCATCAACAATACCATTTAAGTAACAATGGCGAGTAAAAGCTTGTCCATTGAGTGAAGCGTGAATTCGTTTCCGTAGGTCGCGGTCATTCGGAGTTGCAGTTTTTAATCATTGTTTTGGGT
>CALJEW010000071.1 GCA_938074585.1 uncultured Rhodospirillales bacterium
GTGAGCTAAGCCTATTGGCAATCCACCAAGACTAAGCGATGCCTCAGCCGGATATAATTTACCCCACACGGTAAACCCGCCTTCCCCATCTAGCATCTCGCCTACTTTTAGATCGCGTTTTGCTGTCGCGACCACGTCTCCTCTGAAGCCATCTGTCATACCCGTTGGTTTATTGAGTAACGCTGCAGACAGGATCGAAATATTTAGCTCCAAACCTATCAAATGGAATGGTTTGAACATGGCTGAATATCGGCCCGTTGCATCGGTATTCATTCCATATTGACGAAAACAACTTGCTGCGTAATCATTGGGCGCTTCGATTACAACATAGACACCCCAACGCAAATCATTGAAAACTTGGCGGCCATCCAGTTCCAAAGAAGAAACAACCTCTACCTGACCTTTATGGTGAAGCTGGCCGCCTTCCGACTTTGGCCGTAATACGGTGGCTAAATCACCCATGCTTGCAGCGGGGAACAATAACCCGTCTGGTGGAGGCGTGAGGCCGGTGCCATTTGAAATAGCTGCCATTTCAAGGGCTGATTTGGTGCCATCCAGAAAACTGTTAAACATCTGGCTATTCATTCCGGCCGCAGCCGCACCTTCAGCCGTCAAACCGTAGTGATCCCAGACTGTATCTGGTGTGGATGCATGGTATTCCGGAAGGTATTTGGTTCCTTTACCCGCAGCAATAACGTCAAACCCGGTGGCGCGTGCCCACTCAACCAGCTCACACGTCAGCGCCGGTTGATCGCCATAGGCCATTGAATACACAACACCGGCTTGCTTCGCCTCTTCCGCTAAAAGCGGTCCTGCCAATACATCAGCTTCAACATTGACCATGACAATATGCAATCCATTGCGGATTGCTTCACGGGCATGAACCAAACCGACGGACGGGTTCCCCGTTGCTTCAACAACAACATCGATTGATCCGGTTTGTAATAACAGCATAGCGTCATCAATAAAGTGCGTCCGGGCAATCTGTTCCTCCGTCCAACCAACAGTGCGGCATGCCTCTCTAGCACCCTCAGGATTTAGATCGGCAATAATATGAACCTCTAGTCCCGGTGTTGTCGGTACTTGCGACAAAAACATCGAGCCAAATTTGCCAGCACCAATCAGGCCAACTTGTACGGGGTTTCCGGCGGCCGCGCGTGCTGCTAATTCCTGATAAATATACATACTTTTACTCAGCAGCCTGCTTTTGTTTGGCAATAAGCTCCATCAGGCAATCATCCCCCAAAGCCTGAATAGGATTGAACTCACGGTGAGCAATCCATTCTTCGCGGTTGAAGGCCCGGATATGGTTATCCACATGACAGAGAGACAAATAAACAATCGTTCGGCCAAAAGGTGAGATGTTTGGTGGGCTGGCGTGGACCAACAAGGATGAGAATATCAGCATACTGCCCGCCGGACCGGTTGGAGCTACGCATCCCCCCTGCTCTGCCAATTCTGTTACTTTATCGCGACTCAATGTCCAAAGTGGGTATGAGGTCGTCGCCAAATCATGACCCGCTTTGACCACGCCACTTTTATGACTGCCCGGAATAAAAAGTAGAGGCCCGTTTGCCGCTGTCACGTCATCAAGGAACACGGCAATGTTCATAGCGCGGGGCTCTGGCATTTCGTCATCGCGTTTCCAGGTTCCATAGTCTTGATGCCATTGCCAAACTTCGCCATCAAACGCAGCTTTCGCGTTTACTTTATATTGATGCATGTAGACCGGACCACCCAGAACTTGCTCAACCGGCTCAATCAAACGAGGGTGAGCACCAAGACGTTTGAAGCTTTCGTTATAACGATGAGCAGCAAAGGCTGTACGTGCAACGCCTGAACTTTCGCGCCAAACTTCCTTGCGATCCATTGCGTAAACATTATCCGATTCATGTTTGAGGAGTGCGGCTTCTTCGGACGAGAATTTACTTGGAAATAACAGATATCCATCTTTGTCAAAATCGGCCAGTTCTTGATCTGTTAATAGCATTAAATAATCCTCCGTTTATATGAAACTAAATGCGACGTTAGGCCGCTGCATTATTATCTTCGTGTCGCTTTAGGCGTTGGTAGGTTTCTTCACCTGCGGCTTCTGCATGTTGTTCGGCTAGTGCGCCCGCCAGTTCAGCGTCTCCGTTGATGACGGCATCGGAAATCGCTTTATGTTCTGCCCAAATTGACGCCTCCCCGGCTCCGGTTTCAAGAACCGCACGCATTGAGCGTACCATATGTGGCCATGACGTTTCTGCAGTCGTCAGTATTTCTGCATTTCCGGACAGCTCGTGCAGTAATTTGTGAAAGGCAACATCTGCATTGACCAGTTGATTGATACTGGTACTTTTAACAGCTTTTTTACCCGCTTTAAAAATCGCGGAAAAGCGTTTTTTTGCATTCTTTATATCTGTGAATTGAGACGCAGATAACCGCGCAGCCAAACGGTCCAACCCACCGCGAACTTGATAGATGGCGCGTAATTTATCAGGGTCAATTGGTGCGACCATCTGTCCTTTGCGCCCCCGTTCAACGACAAGCCCTTCACGTTTAAGTAAAATCAATGCATGACTTATGGGTTGTCGGCTAACGCCAAGCAGCAAGGCCAGCTCTTCTTGCGCAACAGGAGCGCATGGTGCCAACTCGCCAGACATGATCGCATTACGCAGCGCGTCATGGGTTTGCATTACCAAATCAGGTTTCGTGGCAAGTGCGTGCATTGTTTATTTGTCCATTTGTGAATTCAGAACTCTGTATTCGTTAGTATGGACTTTAGACTAGAGACAGCAATTAAGTCAATAGGACGCTACATTTTCGTTAATTGCGCTTGTGTTTTGAGTAGGGGACGAAAGGTATTCTGAAAATCGCTGCGATAAAACTGCCATTTGGGTAATTTTCAAACATCTCAAAAAGATCATATTCAATTAACTATATGATATTTTTTACTTAATTAACTATTCAAATTCAAGTATAACTTGATCAACCATCAAGCTATCCGCCCAAACATGGTCGATCAAAGAAAACAGAAATGTTGATATTTTAGTATATAAACAGCGGTTTTTATTGCTTATTATCGAAAACACCTTAACATACCTCCTCGTAAGCCAACATTGTAAAACACGACAATTTGCTGCCATTTCGCTGCCATTTTGG
>CALJEW010000072.1 GCA_938074585.1 uncultured Rhodospirillales bacterium
CTTAACACCACCAGCCCGCCAAATAAAGTATAAAACGGGAATAAACACAAAAAAACCACGAACGAACATAATTTGCCCAGTCAAATACCCCCCTGTTAACCACTTAAGAACCGCATCATTTGCGGTTAACAACAAGCCCGCAACAACCATATAAAGAATGCCTTTAAGAGGATGGCTGGAACCAGATAAGGGGGAGGGCAATTAATGCGTATCCAATTTATTTATAAAGGGAGCAAACAAGATGCGACGGGTAATCCGTCATGATGCTTAAAACGCCCCATTCAAACAAGTGCTTTGCCACTTGTGCACTGTTGACGGTAAGGCCACGAACGAGGCACAGGGTTCTAATTCAACATTTACGCTTAAACCTTAGGTTCGCATCAAATCAAAAGCTTGCTGAAAGGTTGGAATTGATTCACATATATAGCGTTCTACGTTCTATACCCCCGCATCAAACCTAAATTATCATCATATCTCAGTTGAGAGACATTTTTAAAACCATTTTATGTCCACACAAAGGTGTCGTCGAAGAACAGAATGGTTTTGTTGTCAGATGTGGTCTTTACATCTAACTCAGCCCAACCAACGCCCTGCTTAGCCGCCAGCTTTAAAGCAGCAAGTGTATTTTCCATAGCCACTCCTGATGCGCCCCGATGCCCCATGAATGAGTTACCAATATCTTTTAAAACGGCTAATTAGATGACAATCCTTATTTAACGATGAAAAACGGTTGCTCTTATCGTTATTAACGAGCAACATTTTATAAATCAAATCTATCCGCGCATTATTAGGGGCACCAGAAGAGCAATGTCAGACGAAGCACTCAAAAAAATGGCTTTGGAATATCACCGCAAGCCAACACCAGGAAAAATTGAGGTTAACTCAACCACACCATTGAGCAACCAGCGCGATTTGGCTCTAGCGTATTCTCCGGGTGTTGCTGCGGCTTGTGAAGCGATTGTTGAGGACCCTTACGAGGCAGCGTCGCTTACATCGCGGCAAAATCTAGTTGCGGTGATTACTAACGGATCTGCAGTATTAGGGCTTGGGAATATTGGTGCGTTGGCATCTAAACCTGTAATGGAAGGAAAAGGCGTTCTGTTTAAAAAATTTGCAGGTATCAATGTTTTTGATATTGAACTTGATGAAACAGATCCTGACAAAATTGTTGATATTGTTTGTGCCCTTGAGCCAACATTTGGAGCTATTAATCTAGAAGATATCAAAGCACCGGAATGCTTTATTATTGAACAGAAATGTAGAGAACGGATGAATATTCCGGTTTTTCATGATGATCAGCATGGAACAGCGATTGTAGCTGGGGCTGCGATTTTAAACGGGATGCGTATTGTTGGCAAAAAACTGTCGGACATTAAACTCGTCTCTTCAGGTGGCGGTGCGGCAGGAATTGCCTGCTTGAACTTGCTGTTGAAAATGGGTGTTAAACGGAAAAATGTTACTTTGGTTGACCACATTGGAGTAATCTACAAAGGACGCACTGAAGAAATGCACCCCGAAAAAGCAGCCTACGCTCAAGATACCAATGAACGGACTTTAACTGAAGCCATCACGGGTGCAGATGTGTTCTTAGGTCTGTCAGCTCCCGGCATTTTAACGGGTGACATGGTTAAAACCATGGATAATCATCCTTTTATTTTGGCTTTGGCTAATCCAGTATCTGAAATTTCACCCGAAGAAGCTCGAAAAGCCAATCCCAACGCGATTATTGCAACGGGCCGTTCCGATTATCCAAATCAAGTAAATAATGTTTTGTGTTTTCCCTTTATCTTTCGCGGTGCCTTGGATGTTGGGGCAACGGAAATAAATGAAGAAATGAAAATCGCAGCGGTCAAGGCAATTGCCGATTTGGCCATGGCAGAAAGCACGGAAACAGTTGCATCAGCATATGCGGGTGAAGATTTAACGTTTGGCCCTGACTACTTAATTCCAAAGCCTTTTGATTTACGCCTTATTGTTGAGGTAGCATCCGCTGTTGCAAAAGCAGCTATGGAATCCGGCGTCGCAACACGCCCGATTAAAGATTTTGGTGCATATCGGGAAGAGCTTGATCGCTTTGTATTCCGATCAGGCATGCTTATGAAGCCCATATTTGAGAGCGCAAAAGCCGACGTTAAACGATTAGTCTTTGCAGAAGGAGAGGATGAGCGTGTATTACGCGCGGTTCAAGTTTTGGTCGATGATAGGATCGCAAAACCCCACTTGATTGGCCGGCCCGACGTTATCAACACCCGTATTGAACGCTTGGGCTTACGCATAAAAGAAGGCAAAGACTTTAATCTGACCAATCCAGAAAGAGATCCCCGCTACGAAGACTATTGGCGGGAATATCATACACTTATGAAGCGCCGGGGCATTTCACCCGATTTAGCCCGAACAATCATTCGAACGAATAGCACGGTCATTGCGGCTTTAATGATACGTCGCGGCGAAGCTGATGCGATGATTTGTGGGACGTACGGGCACTACTCATGGCATTTGAGCCACGTTATGGATGTTATTGGCTGCGCAGAAGATGTGTCTAGTGTTTCTGCATTGAGTACACTGATCATGCCAAACGGCACTTTTTTCCTATCCGATACCCATGTGACCCATGATCCAACGGTAGCTGAAATTGTTGAAGCAACCCGCTTAAGTGCGAATGCAGTGCGCCGGTTTGGAGAAACACCAAAAATCGCATTATTATCTCATTCAAATTTTGGTAGCCGCGCGACTCCAACGGCCCTGAAGATGCAAGCTGCCATGAAAATTTTGCGTGAAGAAAATCCAGAGTTAGAAGTCGAAGGCGAAATGCAAGCCGATGCAGCTTTAGATGAGGTAATCAGGAACCGGGTTTTCCCTGATTCGAAACTTACAGGTCAAGCAAACTTACTTATTTTTCCGAATCTTGAAGCGTCGAATACAGCGTTCAACCTGTTGAAAGTCCTTGGAAACGGCCTCCCTGTAGGCCCGATGCTGTTAGGTACGGCAAAACCTGTTCATATTCTCACATCAGCGGTTACCTCACGCGGTATTATTAACATGAGCGCTCTTGCTGTGGTTGATGCACAATCGCGTAACGATGATGATGCTAGAGCGTATGTATTAAGTATCAGTTGAGTTCATCAAGATCTAAAATGCCGCTATCAAGCGCTAAGTCATACGATAGAGCGTCTAAAATCTTATAACCAACATCTTAGCTATCATTACCGAGCGCCGAGGGCACGTGGATTTTTGTATTAATTCTGCTGCTAAAAGCATTTCAAGATCTTCTGATTGATCAAAATTAATATGTATTTTTCGTGTCCGGTTTCATAGGCATGAAGGTTGGGTTTTGTTATTTTTATCAATATCCATATTTCGTGCATTAACTGCGCCAGTTAATTTAAAATGAATCTTTGGTGGTGTTAATGCCAAGTTAAGCATGAAGATTGCAATATAAAGTGGACTTTTCAATAAGATTCAGTCAAAAAGTAATAGTTCTATTTTAGCATGGCGTAACTATACACGACATATCAAAATACGGATACTAGAGATCCTTAAATATGGCTGCTAGATAGTTTGAGAAAGATAAAGAACGTGCATAAATGCAAGAAAATATTTAGAACACTCCTGCTTGTAGGTTGTGCTATTATACTTTTAAATCCAGGAGTACACGCGGCTTCTTTATCAGAAAATTTGCAGCAACTTGTAAAATCCCACAAGCGATTGATTGCTTCAAAAGCAGATGTTAGCGCTGCACAAGAGCAGATTGCCGTTGCTAGAGGTGACTGGTACCCAACGTTTGATATAACGGCTAATATTGGGCACGAAGAAAAGAACAAACCATCTGGTAGCGAGGACACAGATTTTGTCCCCCGAAGTCTTGATATGTCTTTGACACAAAGAGTAATAGATTTTGGTGCAACGAATTCGAGTATTCGAAGTGCAGAACTAAGTGTTGATCAAGCAAAATCTTCACAAGAAGGAACCGCACAAGCCTTAATTTTTGAAGCCATTGTTGCCCACTTAAATATTGTACGTGCAAATAAGATATTTGAATTTTCTAAGGGCTCAACTGCGAATATCAAACGCCAAACGGAATTAGAAGACGCCCGTGTTAAACGCGGAGCAGGCCTTTCAACAGATGTTTTGCAAGCAAAAACACAGCTTGCAGGGGCCTTGGCTCGACAAATCCAATCCGAAGGCGCTTTAAAAATATCACTCAACCGCTACCGTGCTGTATTTGGCTTCCTTCCAGATAACATTAACGACCTAATGTCGCCACGGTTACCATTGGAATTATTGCCAAAATCATTAGACGAGACGTTAGCGATGGCTTTTAAGGGCAATCGACAATTGAATGCTGCCCGGCTAGGGGCTGACTTAGCGCGTGAAGCAGTTCTAAAAACAAGAATAGATGGTTTTATGCCGCTTGTTGAAGCTTCCGCAGAAGCAAACGTAAAAAAAGAAAACGGTGGTACAGCTGGGTCGCAACAAGAGCGATTAATTAAAATTGAGGCAACATACAGCTTTAATTTAGGTGCAACTGCAATCAATACGTTAAAAGCATCAAAGCAAACACATATTGCCACAACCAATCGCTATGGTGACACAAAAGACGCAACAGAAGAAGCCGCACGCAATGCGTGGGATAATCTTCAAACAGCGCGCCAAAACACAGAACACCTGCATCTACAGGCCAATATTGCTTCTGAATTCCTTGAGCTTGCAAGGCGCGAACGCCAATTGGGCAACCGCTCATTGATTGATGTCCTTGCCGGAGAAACAGCATTGATCAACGCATCAAGTGATGCAGCATCGGCAGATACGGATGTTGCAATCGCAGTCTTTGGCTTGCTTAACGTGATAAACGCTGTAAGCGTTGATGTTGTTAAATAAAAGAATTTAGCCCGCTTCTATAAGATTGAAATTCAGATATATGAAACTTCATTTGAGTGCAATTTTATAAAGGTGCCTCAGTTTTTATTATGCCCTATTCTTGTGCCAACTTCCATATCATGTGCTAAGCTCTACATATAATGAATGAATTTTTTGCTCGCTTAATGGCTCGACCAGGGCTGACCATAGAAATTATTGCAGCATCGTTGATCGCCAACATTCTAGCATTGGCGTCACCGCTGTTTGTCATGCAGGTTTTGAACCGGTATGTGGCACATGGGGTTGAGTCAACATTGATCACGCTGAGTGCAGGTGTCTTTATTGCGATTCTTTTAGAACTCGCGTTCCGCCAAATTCGAATGCGGCTGGCTGCCAGCGTCAACGCAGCCCATGACCGCAGCGTTGCTTACGGCGCGTTCGGCACCTTAACCGGAACAAAAGCCGCCGTCATTGAGCAACTGCCCTTTGGAATGCGCCAAGAAATGATGTCGGGCGCTGACAAATTACAAGCCGCATATAACGCAAACAATATTTCATCCATTATGGATGTACCCTTTGCGCTCTTGTTTATTGGCGTTCTGTATATTCTCAACCCAACAATAGCCTTAATTGTTGCCTGTTTTGTCGGGTCTTCTTTTATCGTTTCCATCCTAACCTTAATGTCGTTGCGTAAACCAATGCGAAAGGTTCAGACTGAGTCAGGACGGCGGAGCAGCTTGATAGGTGCTGCCATTCAAGCCGGTGACACGGTTCGGGCATTTAATGGATCACAATATTTGCGGAGCCAATGGCAGGAGCGTACATCTGCATACCTAGCTCTAACCCAGAAAGTTATTTTACGGCAAGGGTTCACCCAAACTCTTGGGGCAACTTTACAAGCCGTTATGGGGGCCATAGTTATTGGAGTAGGCGCACTACAAGTCGTCGCAGGGACCATGGACGTCGGCTTAATGATCGGTGCTAATATTTTAGCATCTAGAGCACTTGGTCCAATAATCAAGCTGGCGATGATGAGTGAGCAATTTGCAAAAGCCCGCCAAGCTTTATCAATGTTTTCTGAATTTGGCAAATTACCAACTGAGCGCCAAAATGGAACGGCAATCAACAACTTCAAAGGAACGATCGAATTTAGTGATCTTGCTTTTGCCCATAGTGGATCAAAAACACCACTATTTGAATCCATGAATTTAAAGCTAGAACCTTCAAGTATTGTGGTGTTTTCAGGATCAAACGGAGCTGGGAAAACATCACTAGCGCGCATGTTAGCCGGATTGTTAGAGCCGACACGGGGGCGCATATTGATAGATGGCGTCGACATGGCACAAATTGCACCAGAATGGTGGCGCAAGCAAATCATGTATTTGCCCCAAGAACCGCGTTTTTTAGACGGAACAATTGCAGATAATATTGCATTGGCGAACCCAAGTATGGGACTTGATAAAATCCAGGAAGTCATCACAATGGCTGGGCTCAAAAACTTTATAGATCAAACCATCGATGGCACTCAAACCCAGATTAATGGAGGTGGGAAAAGTCTATCATTGGGGATCAGACGCCGGATTGCCCTAGCCCGTGCTTTAGCTACTGAAGGTAAGGTGATGATCATCGATGAGCCAACAGAGGGCTTGGACGGAGAAGGCGCTGAAGCGGTATTAAATGCAATTAATGCAATGGCACAACGCGGATGTACCGTTGTGGTTTTTTCCCATGACCCTCAACTTTTACAATCGGTTCCCCATTACATAGATTTAAATGCGAAACCTGTACCATCTCTAGTTCGCAAACAAGCGGACGCAAGCACGATAAGCGAACTCATCCCCGCCGCGCTCTCCACAGAAAAGCCGGACATAAAATGACCGTACCTTTCGATCAAACCCCAGATGAGCTTAAAGAGAGCAATAGGCTGACGCATTTGTTTTTTGCATTATGTTTATCTTTGGCTTGTGGCTTTGGTCTGTGGGCTTATTATGGGCAACTTGATGTTGTCAGCACCGC
>CALJEW010000073.1 GCA_938074585.1 uncultured Rhodospirillales bacterium
AAAAGTCTCATAACGGGCTTTTTAAAATTTCCAAGCTATGTGTAACCTCAGAAGGTAATCAGAATGGGATAACGTCTCTGTCTAATGGGGTCGATCATATTTAACTGTGGGGTGCCAATAATACGGGTCATTCTAACCCCATCCCCATCCCCATCTGAGGCTAGCATACCTAGAGTGCTAAGTTGTAGTTCTCTTGATGCTAAATTAGTTTGCTTAAAGGGAGGCATAGTGGTTCTCTTACTGACTCAAATTTATTTATGTTTAGTCAGGCTTCATAGATTATCTAAGGCATAGGCACCTGGCCCACGGGTGGTGGGTGGACCGAGGCCCACCCACAATAGCAAAGTTTTTGATTTCTGTTTGGTTCCTAAAATCAGCATCAATAGATCCTGCCCCTGCCCCTGCCCCTTACTCTGAATCTGCAAACACTGCTTCTTTTTCTGCGTCAGTTTTGGATTCATATTCCTCAGGCGTTAACGTATGCCAACCAATACAATCTCCAGTTGGTGATCTGCCGCATTGACATGTTCCATTTTCATTTCTTATATTTGTCATAATTTATCCTTTTTTTTCAAAAAAATTATTATATTAAGAGACAGTTAGTTATTACTAACACGAGGAATATACAGTTTGACTAAATATTGGAAAACATAAAAAATGTGGAAACATTGTTCGTAAAAAGAGAACTGTATCTATGGGTCAGCTAGAAGATATGCATGTGTTTGTCAGAATTGTTGAAGCGGGCAGTATCACGCAAGCCGCAGATCAATTGAACTTGGCGAAATCCGCAGTTAGTAAACGCCTAGGGGACTTGGAAAGCAGATTGGGTTCTAAGCTAATCAACAGAACTACTCGTACATCAAGCATTACCGAAGCTGGTAACCAGTATTACCAACGTGTAAAAATTTTGCTGGGTGATGTAGAGTCTTTGAACGGTGAGATGGCCTGTAAAACTGAGGTGCTAACTGGATCCTTGAAGATGTCAGTACCATTATCTTTTGGCATTAGTCACCTAACGTCAGCCATAGACCTTTTTATGCGCCTGCATCCAGAGTTAAGCATTAATATAGATTTTTCTGATCGTAAAGTAGACATCATAGAAGGCGGTTACGACCTAGCATTTCGTATTGGTTCGCTGTCAGACTCCAGTCTACAGGCTCGCAAAATCACACCGATTAGGCATGCCATCTGTGCCAGTCCAGATTATCTTGAGCGTCAGGGTACGCCCGTTGCCCCACAAGAGTTAACAGCACATAAAATACTAAAGTATGGGCATTGGCCGTTAGCCGGCATGTCTCTAGTAGATCACACAGGACAGCAGCACTTAGTTAATGTTGAAGCTTATCTTACTGCCAATAATGGTGATGCTCTGAAGCAATTAGCCCTATCTGGCCACGGCATTACTATTCTGCCAACATTTATCGTTTGGGAAGCTTTGGAAAAGAAGGACTTGGTATTGATACTCGAGAACTACTCGCTACCTCCTATGAGTGCCTACGTAATCTATCCACCAACGCGCTATCTTCCACACAAGGTTAGGAGCCTGATTGATTTTCTGATTGAGCGCTTTGGTGACGTGCCTTATTGGGATGAATCTACAGAGGTTTCTAAAAATTAAGTTTATAGTTCTAAAGTCAGGAGCATTGTCAGCTAATGGGGTTCCACATGTCACGTTATCATTAATAGAAACCTGCTAAGTGGGTGGTGATTTAGCTTTGAGACATTAAGCCCGAAGCTGCTCGATTGGGGGCAGGGGATGAACAGATATTCAAACGCCGCGCGTTAGCCCTATCGTTAGCCCAACATCATATTAAAGAACAAAGGACTTAGAGATTTCTCCCTAAGACCGTGTTTTAATTGACACCGGCAGCAGGACACGAACCTGCGATAAGCTGATTAACAGTCAACTCCTTTTCAATAGTGTCCATCGCTGCCTTGTGATTATCCCGCATAAGATGAAAGTGTTCTGGCACAAAATCGGGTGAGGTAAATCTCAGTGACAAAAAATTTGTCACTACGGTGGCAACTCAGTGACAAAATAAAGTTATTTATTACTTTAACAGCCTGTTACCACTCCCTCAACATATAAGAGGAATATTACAAAACTGTTATTATCTGTAACTATCTCAATATCCTATAGCGGAAAATTTAGGCTCATAACCTAAAGGCCGTTGGTTCAAATCCAACCCATGATTTGACGCTAAGCCGAACATTTTTGCCATTCCGTTGTTGTTCGGCACCTCATTGAACTTCTTCATAGATCGCTTGTTCAAATTTATCTAGTAGCGTCAGTGTTTTGGGGTCGACAAAAGGCAGCATCTGGGTAAAGAGTGCTGCACCCAGGCCGCTTGCTGGATCGATCCAAAAATATGTATTCCGCAACCCACCCCAAGCGAGGGATCCAGCACGCCGGCGTCCCGGAATATCTTCCATATTAATCATGAAGCTCAGTCCCCAACGTTTGTCTAAGCCAGGGTAGAGTTCGAACGGGTAGGTGTTCTCTGGAATCGCTGCAGGCATAGGCCTAACCTTAATATTACCAATATGGTTCTCGCTCATCAATTGAACGGTATCACGATTGAGAACACGGATGCCATCCAGCTCTCCTTTATTCAGGATCATGCGCATGAACCGAGCGTAATCACCGGCAGAACCATATAGTTGGCCTCCACCTGTAAAGTCTTGAGGGTCCTGGTCTTCCGGGACATCAATATCAGCCGCGTGGATAAATCCTTGTGTATCTCTAAAGTGGACGCCAGATAAGCGGTTTCGAATGTCATCAGTTAGCATGAAGCCCGTCGAGGACATGCCGAGAGGCTCCAAAAGATTAGTTCTAAGATATACCTCCAGTGTCTGACCTGTTATAGCCTCTAGTACTTTTCCTGCCCAATCAATGCTAATGCCGTATTCCCAACACGTACCGGGGTCATATCCAAGTGGAGGGCATTTGGTTGCATCGTTATAGAAATCACTTCTCTCGGTTCCTGTGTAATTCATCCAA
The DNA here is from genome assembly GCA_938074585.1 of uncultured Rhodospirillales bacterium. Lineage (GTDB taxonomy): Bacteria > Pseudomonadota > Alphaproteobacteria > Rhodospirillales > Casp-alpha2 > JABMNT01. Next base: position 3,002 of record CALJEW010000073.1, read on the forward strand.
TCCCTTTGGTCTGGATTCCAATTGTCGTAAACAAAACCAGCAGTGTGAGTAAGAAGCCGACGAAGTGTAATTTCGCCACATGCAGGGCGTAACTTTGGCCGCCCATCGGAATCGAATCCCTCCAAAACATTTGGTGTATCTAAGGCAGGGATTATTTTTCCGCAATCATCATTTAAGTTTATTCTGCCTTGTTCGACAAGTTGCATTACACATGCGGTTGTTAGAGGCTTCGTCATCGAGTGGATCCAGTACACTGTATCCTTTTGAAGGAGAGTGTTCTCCCCTAGGCGGCGTGGACCAACTTGCCCTTGATATAACAAGTTGCTTGCATTGGTTACGACGCCAGCAGCATGGGGCACATCGCCGTTTTCTACAGCATCGGATAATACCGTATCGAGTTTTAAATGAAGAGCTTCAATGTTCATTTTCTTCTTTCAGGAAATAAATCTAGAAAAATTAAAATTGATTTTGATTTATTTGTCGCCATTTAAGGGCAAATTTACATTTATAACCGCAGGCCAAATAGTTACTGATCTGGAAAATCAATCCAGTTAAAGAGTTGAAGTCCACCGTCGACAATAAGTGTTGTTCCAGTCACATATCCCATGAAGTCGTTTGATAATAATGCCATAGCTGAGCGCGCTATATCATCCGCGCTGCCGAAACGCCCCATTGGGATTTTTCGTTTTGGCTGAAAACTGTCTTCACTAGTCGCAAACCCTCCACCAGGAATGGCTCCCGGTGCTATTCCGTTGACCCGAATGCCTGCAGTCCCTAGTTCACGGGCAAACTCTTTTATCATCATTGTCATTCCGGCTTTGGACGCTGAATAATGGGGAAGATTGCGCGGCTCCGTCGCATGCAGAGATGTGAGATAAAGCAAGCGCCCTTCAACATTTCTGTTGCGCATGGCATTTGCCACTTCCCGCCCAAGGAGGAACCCAGAGCGCAAGTTGGTGTTAATCATTGCATCGAAAGTCTCTTCCTCAACACTCAAGGGCAAATCCTTTTCGTGACGTTGAGGGCAAGCCGAATGAACAAAGATATCCGGTGGTGCATCTGCAACGAAATTCCACACATTTTTCCACCCCAAAGTATTTGAAAGATCACTAACAATGGAACGCGGTGGTTGTGCTATATTAGAAATTTCTTCAGATACTTCGGAAAGGCTATTTTTATCAATGTCCGTTATGGTTACATCAGCCCCTTCACCCGCCAACCGAACAGCAATTGCGCGACCAATATTTGATGCTGCTCCAGTGACAAGAGCGCGTTCACCTTTAAACAGTTCAATTTCTAAAATACTCATGCTAATGACTCCTAATATGTACGCTTAATCACTTTTGTGAACTTCTGACTTGGCATTACGCTTAAGTTTGAGCTTAATGTGTTAACGTCAAGTAGTCGAGGGGGGTGGCAAAGTGAATGTTCACCTTGAATCCCAAATTTGATCTCATGATTGTTCCCGATGGACTTTTGTGTCGGAATTCCAATGTTGAATGTAGAAAGACATAGAAAATGGAAAAACGAAGTTTTGGCAACACAGGCCTCAGGGTCTCCCGGTTAACATTTGGTTGTGGTGCCGTTGGTGGCCTAATGACTAAAGGTGCCGCCGCTGATCAGGATCGCGCCATAGCCTGGGCGCGGGATAACGGCATTAATTTTTTTGACACTGCGGCGAGCTATGGCAACGGTACTTCAGAAGTGAACCTCGGACGTGCCCTCAACGGTAATACTGACGGCATCGTCGTCAGTACCAAGGTTGGCCTGAGTAATGACGATTTATCCGACATTGCTGGCTCCATAACCAGATCACTTGATGCCAGTCTGACTCGGCTGAAACTCGATCACGTGGAGATCTTCCAGTTGCACAATACCTTGGGCCATTCGAATTCTCAGGGCATGCTTAACTTCGAACAAGTAATGGATGAAGTTATACCAGCCTTCGAAAGGCTCAAGAATGCAGGAAAGGTCAGGTTCTTAGGCTTTACTGCTAAGGGCGATACGGATGATTTGCACAAGCTTGTGGAGTGCGGCTCCTTTAATAGCGCACAGATTTTTTATAATCTACTTGTCCCATCTGCTGGAGAAACGGTGCCCGACAATTATCCATCCGATGATTTTCGGAAACTCATTAATGTCGCATTAGACTCTGGTGTCGGCGCAATTGGTGTGCGTGTTCTTGCTGGCGGAGCTTTGTCCGGCAATGAAAACCGGCACCCGCTTGGAATGCCATCCGTCGCGCCTATTGGGTCAGAGACCGACTACTCTACAGACGTGCAGCGTGCACGCCAATTCATTCCGCTGATTGAGGCTGGTTATGCTGAAAGTTTGCCGGAGCTCGCTATACGTTATGTCATTTCCAATCCGGCACTTCCGACAACCGAGATAGGAATTGCTACACTTGAGGAACTTCAGCAGGCTGCCGCAGCCGTAAATAAAGGACCGCTGTCGGATGACGCATTGGCACAAATCAAAAAAATACAGGCTGCATTTGTCGTCTAAGCTCTGCTCGGCTTACGCGACAAACACGGAAACGTCTTCTTGGTGCTGTCAGACGAATGGGAACTCGTCTAAGTATGGCAATAATATGCTGGTATTATGCATAACAAAGTTACTGCCACTCGACTAGAGCAGCTTCGCGTTGAATACGGTTTTGTCTATGTTACATGGAAAGCACAAGGTCAGCGCTTGATGTTCCAAATATGTACTTGGTGTTTCACCTATTCCTTTTATATATGACCCAGTGTGGGTTACGCTGGAAAAACTCACCATCACAACGGTAATGATAAAAATTCTACTGCTTATGGCGTAGTAATATTTATTGATCCAGGTTGAATATAGCGCAAGAAACCATCAAAACAGGGTAAAGTATTCCTCAATTTAGAAGGTTCGGTTGAAATTCCTTGCTACATAGGACTTCATGCTATGGTCTAGATAAGAAAATCAGTAAACATTGACATTTTGGAATGATAAAATTATGGAAACGGATATGAAAGGGCGGGTAGTTGTTATTACGGGCGGCGCGTCAGGAATTGGTGAGGCTTGTGCTGAGTTGTTTCACAACGAGGGGGCACAGGTTGTTGTTGTTGACAAGGACGCTCTGCAAACATCTCATCAGGACTTAGTTTTAGAAGGCGATGTTGGGGACGAAAAAACCGTACAGGCACATGTAAATGTTATTCTGAAAAACTATGGACGGATTGATAGTTTGATTACATGCGCCGGGTTCTCAACAGGCACGTCGGTCACGAAAACCTCTCTTGATGAATGGAATGCGGTTTTGCAAACCAATTTAACAGGAACTTTCTTGTGGGCGAGAGAAACTGCAATCGCTATGAGTAAAACAGGTGGAGGTACTATTGTTATGATCGGGTCTCAATTGGCATTTGCCGGAGGTAAATCTAACGCCGCCTATCTAGCGAGTAAGGGAGCAATCGTCGCGTTGGCTCAAACTATGGCTATCGACTGTGCTGTTGATAGGATTCGTGTAAATGCCTTGATACCCGGTGCCATTGAAACGCCGCTTCTGTCACGCTCCTTCGCACGCGCTGATGATCCAGATGCAGCGCGTGTACGATCAATCTCACGCCATCCTTTGGGACGATTAGGTCAACCTAGTGAAATGGCTCGCGCCATCTTATTCCTTGCTTCGCCTGCTTCTTCATTCACAACTGGGTCTTGCCTGAGGGCTGATGGCGGTTGGCTAGCCGGATAAAGAAGTTATTCGACACCAAAACTAAAAAGTGACTATTTTAAACGGGGTAGGTTTTAAAAAGGGTTTATTGAATAAAATGGCCATAAGTATTACTGCAGCTGGAATAGCCGGAGCATTACCATTACCGTCCGGTGCCGCACCTGGATTTGACGTGCAAGGGCATCGTGGCGCACGCGGTCTGATGCCTGAAAATTCATTGCCATCATTCGCCAAAGCGCTTTCCATTGGGGTCAGCACGTTAGAGCTGGATGTGGGTATCACTAAAGACGGTCACGTAGTAGTTATTCATAACCCACGACTTGAACCTGAAATCGTCCGCGACAAAACTGGAAATTGGTTAACCGAAAGCGGCCCTGCAATTAATTCTCTGACCCTTGAAGAAGTTAAATCCTATGACGTGGGACGCCTAAACCCATCTTCTCAATATGGACACAAATACCCGGATCAACAGGCGGTTGATGGAACGCGCGTGCCGACATTGGGTGAAGTTTTTGAGCTGGTTAAACGGTCGGGAAACAAAGACGTTCGGTTCAATATAGAAACAAAACTAACCCCCGAAAACCCTGGACTCAGTTTGCCACCATCAGATTTTGCAGAAGCAGTGATTGAGGTGATTAAAAGCTACAACATGGAACATCGGGTCGCGTTGCAGTCATTTGACTGGCGCACGTTACAAGAAGTTCAACGCATCGCACCAGAAATGACGATGTCTTATTTGACTGTCAATCAGCCTTGGCTTAACAATTTACAGACGGGCCAACCCGGCGCGTCTCCGTGGATGGGTGGCTTTGACATCGATAATTACAATGGTAGTGCGCCCCGAGCCGTCAAAGATGCGGGTGGAGATATTTGGTCCTCTTTTCATGGCGAAGTAACAGCACAATCCATAGCTATCGCCCACGAACTAGGGCTTTTAGTTAAGGTTTGGACTGTCAACGAGCGTACCCGCATGGAAGAGCTAATCGATTTGGGTGTGGATGGTATTATCACTGATTACCCTGACGTACTCCGCAATGTTTTGGAAGGGCGTAACATCAAGCTGCCTGAACCAACGCCTGTAGAATCATATTAACAGCTACTTCTGTTTGGTACATAGGTGTCAAATTTTTCTGCTCGTGGCTGGACTTAAAACCCAGCACCTTATAACCACTGTTAGCCTTTATTGATTTAATTATTCATGGAAGTTTCAAACTTTAATGGCAACACCTATAATAACCTTAGCATTTACCAAAAATTACGGTTTTCATAAAGTGGAGAATAAAAGGACGTCAAATCCAACAGTTTCTTAAGCGTAAACTTGAAACTTTACACATATATTTATCTATATAGGTAACCCAAATAAGTTCTTACATAAACAATGACCCAGTTATTAAAGCCATTCAACACCTTCGATATTTGAGACTATTATTAGGCTTAATTCAATAGAAATATGGTAGTAAACTTATTCTCACTTTATGCGTGAAACGGCAAGATTAATCGGCCGACAAGTAATGAACAGAGAAATATTCTTTATCATCTGTCCATGCCTGAGCGGGTGTGAATCCTGCTGATTTTGCTAGGTTTGCGAAGCCATCCAACGTGTACTTATAAGAGCTTTCAGTGTGGATGGTTTCGCCCTTTTTGAAGGTGAACGTTTTGTTGGCGACTTGGGCCGTTTGATCTTGGCTTGCGACCAAATGCATTTCGATGCGGCTTTCATCGGCGTTAAAAAATCCAGAATGATCAAAGGCATCTAAATTAAAGTTGGCATCTAATTCGCGATTACAACGTGCCAGTATATTTTTATTAAAGGCCGCAGTAACTCCTAAATTATCATCATAGGCAGCATTTAAAATAGTATGATCTTTGATCAAATCGACCCCAATTAAGAAACCACCATGTCCTAATTTGTTTTTTGAGTTTTGTAAAAATTGAACGGCTTCTTTGGGTGTGAAATTTCCAATAGTTGAACCGGGGTGAAAACCAACATAGTGGCCTTCGGTTATATCGGGTAAATCAAATTTAGCCGTATAATCAGCGCAAATAGCGGTAACGGGAATATGCGGAAAGCGGTTTGAAAACTCTGCGGCAGATTGAATT
>CALJEW010000074.1 GCA_938074585.1 uncultured Rhodospirillales bacterium
ATATCAACAGCTCAGGAGTATATTTATTCTCGCTCATAAACGACTTACTTGATGTTTCAAAAATCGAAGTGGGCCCGCTTACCATCAGCGACGATATTTTTGACCCCCGGGTCCCCATGAACGAAAGTATTCGAATGCTGAAAAATAGGGCTCATGATGCCGGAATTCAAAACACCAGTGAAGTCTCAGATGAGTGCCCAAATTTGAAAGCCGACAAATTGCAAGTCAAACAAATAATCTTCAACCTATTAACCGATTCAATAAAATTCACACCAAAAGGCGGCAAAGTGCAAATTTTGATTCACGGGCATTTAAATGCCGGACTTGAAATTAAAATTCCCGATAATGGCGTTGGAATTGCAGCAGATGACTTAGAACGGGGAAATTCAACCCTATGGCCAAGCCGGACATGATGCCGCGGTGCGGGTTGAATAAAGTACAGATCTTGGGTTGCCGCTTATTAATACGCTGATTGACTTGCACGGCGGTACGATGAAGCTAACCAGTGCAAAAGGAAAAGGAACACAAATCATTTTGCGTTTCCTAAAAAATAGCATCGTTGCACCAACGGTTATAGTTGATTAAAAAGAAGCTTATCGTTTCGTGCGCTGGCGTTCCCGGTAAAACGTATAAACTCCCGTCATCACAACAATCGCGCCTCCGGTCAAGGTCCAGCTGTCCAACGTGTCGCCAAACACGACAACACCAATAACAATTGCCCAAATCAGATTGGTATAGCGAAACGGCGATGCAAAACTGATATCACCAATCCGCATGGTCATAATGCTGAAAATATATCCAACAATCAAAAAACACGCGGCAATTACAAGCATCCAAAGATGCTCACCGGTGACTGGGCGCCATTCCATTGTCGGTGACAGCAATCCTGCAGCAATCGTAATCCCTACAGCTGCGCTCACTGCAGCATAGAGCGAGGGAACGTTGGGTGACAACTTGCGCGTGACCAGATCTCGGCCAGTCATAAACAGAACAGCTGCAAGAGCCCAAAAAGAATAGCTATTAAACCCTTCTGATCCGGGCCGAACAACAATCAAGACGCCAATAAACCCAATTGCGATTGCTGTATAGCGTCGCCATCCAACGGCTTCTCTTAAAAACAAGGCCGAAGCCAGCGTGATAACCAACGGCAAAACCTGTAAAATCGCCGTCGCATTGGCAATTGGCATATTAAATAGGGCCGTCAAAAAACATAGCGTGCCGCCTACTTCACCGATCATCCGCCAACCCAGTATTTTAGTATTACGCCGTGACGGAATATAAAAAAGAGCCTTTTGCTGCCAAGCCACCAGCGCTACAAACGAAGTTGCAAACAAGCCGCGCAAAAAAATCACCTGAAACAGATTTAGGTCTTCAGATACAATTTTGATCATTGTGTCGTTTAAAACGAAGCCGGCCATGCTCAAAGACATATAGAGCGCCGCACGAAAATTATCAGATATCATGCTCATGTACCCATTCGTGTTCATTCGAAAGGCGAAAGCAAGTGCATTTAGTTGAATTTCATTACTCAAATTAAATCAAATTTGCAATTTTGAACTACCTACTTAAATTACATGAAACAATTTCAATTTATGGAGTTATCTTATGTCCGAGACAATTGTCCTTGAAGTTTTTACTGACTATGTATGCCCTTGGTGTTATTTGGGTGATAACCGTGTTAAGCAGCTTAAGGAAAATTACAATATAGAAGTCAGAATTGTGCATTTTCCACTCCACCCCGACACCCCCCAAGAAGGCCGCACGCTGCAAGATATGTTTGGAACTGGACCGGAAGACATCAAAGCCAAAAATGATCATATGCAAGGCTTAATGGATGCGGAAGGGCTGCCCTACAACACCCGCAGCCACACCTACAACAGTCGCCTAGCGCAAGAAATTGGCAGCTGGGCCGAAACCCAACCCGTCGGCAATGCCATTCATGACAAATTTTTTGAGGCGTATTTTGTCAACAACCTAAATGTTGGCGATGTTGAAGTAATTATTGATGTGGTCAAATCCGTTGGCTTGGACGAACAAGAAGCACGCAAAGTTCTAGAAGACCGCACCTTTAAAGACGCCATCGATGCCGATTGGAATAAATCCCATAGTTATGGAGTTACCGGTGTACCAACGTTTGTCAGCACCGGACAAGGTTTGGTCGGTGCGCAACCGTACGAGACTTTAGTGCAGTTAATGGATGAGGTTGGTGCTAAAAAACGCACTTAAAACAGGCGTTTCACTTTAAAACTAGGCGTTTCACGCGGGCTCTCAAATCGGGCAGAACCTCATCTTCGAACCAGAGGTTATTTTTGAGCCAAAAGGTTGTGCGCCAGCTAGGGTGTGGGGTTGGGATGATATCTGGGCTGAAATCTTTCCATAAGCGAATAGTCTTGGTCATCGTTTTGGCCATTTTTTTACCCAAATAATGTTTCTGCGCATAACTGCCAACCAACAGCGTTAATTCAATTTGACCTAGCTGTGTTCGTATTCGACTGTGCCATTGGGGCGCGCATTCTGGGCGGGGCGGCAAATCTCCGCCGCTCGACGCCCGGCCCGGATAACAAAACCCCATTGGCATTATTGCAATTTTATTTTCGTCATAAAACGCATCGGAACTCAAATTCATCCAATCGCGCAAGCGTTCCCCCGATTTATCATCCCATGGTTCACCTGTTTCGTGAACGCGGGTTCCTGGCGCTTGACCAATAATTAAAATTTTAGCACAGGCGTTGCCCCGAACAATGGGGCGTGGCCCCAAGGGCAAGTCACCCGCACAAATCTGACAGGCCCGCACTTCTGCAATTAATCGTTTATAAGTCGTCATCAAAACCCTCCTTGCACATACCTAAAAAGCTTAAGATAATCACTTTAGGGGAGAATTCACGTGATAAAAGTTGTGTTTGTTTGTTTGGGTAATATTTGCCGCTCGCCCACGGCAGAAGGCATTTTCCGAAAGTTGGTCAACGATGCTGGATTAAGTCATGTGATTGAGGTCGACTCCTCGGGTACAAGTAACTGGCATGTAGGTGGCCCACCGGACGAACGCTCAACCGCCGTTGCCAAAACGCGCGGCATTGATTTATCCTCGCTTAAATCCCGCCAAGCCGTTACCGATGATTTTCATCATTTTGATTACGTTATTGCCATGGATGGCTCGAACCATCAAAAATTATTGTCATTATGCCCGCCGGGACGTGAAGATCGATTGCGCCTGTGTTTATCTTTTGCGCCTTCCGTTGGTTTGACTGATGTTCCTGACCCCTATTATGAAGACGGCTTTGAAGCGGTATTCGATATGATTGAAAGTGCCGGGCAGGGGTTGCTGGCTGAAATCCAAGACACGCACAATCTTTGGCCCCACCAAAATACATTATCGAAACAACTTGGATTTTAACAATGGCATTCCCTGAATTGATTATTTTCGACTGTGACGGTGTTTTGGTCGATAGCGAAATGATTGCCAACCGATTGTTAGCCAAACACTTGACCAAGCACGGCTTCAAAATTACAACCAAAGGCAGCCGAAACCGGTTCATTGGTTATTCTATGGCAAAAATCATCGCAGAAGTTCGGGAGGAAGGCGTCAATCTGCCGGATGACTTTGAGCTGTTTTTGAAACAATCCGATCAAACAACCTTTGCCGCTGAACTAAAAGCCATCCCCGGCGCCTTTGATACACTATCGCAACTGACACAAAACAAATGCGTCGCGTCGTCTGGTGCGCCCGATAAAATTTGCAAAAACCTCACTCTCACCAACCTTATAAATTTTTTCCAGCCTGAACATTTATTCAGTGCCCACATGGTTAAAAACTCAAAGCCTGCGCCAGATTTATTTCTGCATGCAGCCAATCATTTCGACATCAAACCAAAAAATTGCCTGGTAATTGAAGATACAACATTAGGTATTCAAGCGGGGTTGGCCGCAAACATGACCGTGTTTGGGTTTGCAGGCGGCAGTCATTGCGATCTGGCTTATGTACAGCGATTAAATGAAACCGGCGTGAAAACTATTTTCCATCACATGAACGAATTGCCAGCGCTTATTGCAAATTCGGCTCCCGCCGTTTAATCCATAGTCTAGATTATTTTAATGCTAGGAGTTCTCCCCATGCCAACAGCCCTCGTTCAAGGCCGCATTGCAGTTCAATATACTGACTTGTTGAAAAAATATTTAACTGACAATTGGGATGTTTTGGTCTGGGACCCGGCTAAAAACGATCCCTCTGAATTCCCCGCCATGGCGGCAAAGGCCGATTGTATAGTTGGTGGTTCCATTCCATCGAAGCAATGGCCAGCAATTCCAAACTTAAAGCTATTTCAAATTCCATGGACCGGATACGACTTTTGTTCGCCCCAAACGATGCCCAAAAACGTTCCTGTGTGTAACTGTTTTGAACATGAAAGCGCGATTGCTGAATATGTTTTGGGCGGAATGCTTGAAATGAGTTTGGGTTTGCGGAAATTAGATAAAGACTTCCGTTCCGGTGGTTGGAACGGTAAAAACCCCGGCGAAAACAATGCCCACGGTGAATTGCGCGATGCAACGGTTGGCATTATTGGCTATGGCCACATTGGATATGAAGTGGCCAAACGCGCCAAAGCCTTTGGTATGCGTGTCATAGGCACGCGCCGCAGACAACAAGAAACACCGGAATACTTAGATTGGTTAGGTACGCCCGATAAAATGGGTCAATTACTCAGTGAAAGTGATTTTATTGTTGTTGCCTGCGATTTAAATGCCGAGACCGAAGGCCTGATTGCGGAAGAGCAATTTGCCCAAATGAAATCAGATGCGGTGATCATCAACGTCGCACGTGGGCGGGTGATAAAAGAATCAGCTATGTATGCAGCGCTCAAATCAAAACGCATAGGCGGTGCGGTTTTGGATGTATGGTACACCTACAACACGCCTGGAAAACCCGAGGCTTGGCCAAGTAACGAGCCGTTTCAAGAGCTTGATAATGTATTGCTAAGCGCCCACGAAAGCGCTTCTGGCCATAAAATGTGGGAGCGGCGTTGGCAGTTTGTTGCCCAGAATTTTGTTCGCGCAGCTCAAGGAGACGACCCCGAAAACTTTATTTTTAATGGAGAGCAAGAACCCGAAGTGGCTGTTTAAGCGCGGCCCGTTGGGGCCCCGTCAGCGAATAAGCGTTCACCTTGTTCGTCGATGATTTGCTTGCCCTTTCGAACACCAAATTCTTCTGCTTCTTCGCGGCGGGTAAACACATCGGCGCGCATATATTGGCGCTCCAGCGGCCCATGGTCGGATTGTTTGATAATAACCCCCGACAAGCGCCATTGTCCGCCATCTGCCTTGGGAGAGCTACGAATAACCAAGCCTTCATATTCGACCTGGTCACCTTGGGTAGGGGCTGCGTCCGCATTGCTTCCGCCGCCGCCAAACAGTTTTGAGAAAAAAGAAGCCATAGGATATTTTATCACGCACGAACAAAGTTACAATGATGACCGCACTAAATATCAGGAAACTTATGAAAAATCGCGTCTTAAATTCCATAGAAACGCCAGAAGGGGGGCGCTGTATTGATTTATTTATTCGCCCAGATGGAAGCTTTGGATTCGAAATGTATCGCCGCGATGCTGAAACCCTAACCGGTTGGTTTCCAATAGGCAGTTATATTAACACCTCTTTTCCAACTGAAGATGCCGCCCACCATGCCGCATCCGCCGTGGCTCCTTGGTTGCCGACGGAGAAACTCTAAACAAACAGACATAGTACACCTGTGTAGCCATACAACCGGTTGTTTGAAATTTCACCATTGCCGAAAAATCCGACCAGAGGAAAATCCCCAAGCACCCGAGATAAAATAGCAACTTCTGCTCCATCCCTGCCGAACAGTGCCGGGCCACGGCTGACACACGAAAAATAAATTCCACCTTTTGGCTCGCTCGGTAAGCGACGCTTCACGGATGTAGCCATGCGGATTAAGTCTTCTTCGGCCGACTTAGGGTCACGCCGAACAAACATCAGCTGTTCGCCTATTTTTGGCTCTCCGGCAATAGCCAGCAAACCATGCTTTGGGTCAATCGCCATCAGGCTTCGAACTACACAATCACCCATGTCAGATCCACTAATTTGAAATGCGGCATGGATATATCCATCGGCGCGGGCTAAATCGCGGGCCAGCAACTCACCCACATCTTCTTTAAAAACATCTAGCGCAGGTCTGCCGCCCAAGGACATAACAACGCCATTTTCAACCTCAGTAATCTTATGGGTTTGACCAACAGGAGTGCAGTCTTGGCTCAACCCGGTTGCGACCTCAACCTCAGGCGTAAACAAAACCCCTGACAGTCCTCCTTGCGTTACCGTTTGGGCGATTTGCAGTTGTTCGCCCAATGAAGCACTTAATCCGCCAACTAAAGCCCTGGTACTTCCAAGGTTAGGTTTTCGATGTCTGTAGATAAGTTTTCAATCAATTTAGCGATGTTTGAGTTTAAAGGATCTCCATGAACAATGCCAAAAGACGGTACGGCGATGTTGGGCCATTTACGCTTAGCTTCTGGAATTTTATCCACGTCTGAATTTTATCGTAGGAATAACATTGAATGTGTTTTCTGGAAACTGAGCAACCATAACAGTTACACTCGCGCGACCAAATATTTCAACTCGGCCAGAGCAAATCCCAGTTCCGACGCTTCCAACCCAATGGGCGATATCGGTTTTTAGCTTTAA
>CALJEW010000075.1 GCA_938074585.1 uncultured Rhodospirillales bacterium
CCTTCAAACAAGAAGAAGGCGTTATCTATAATGCCCGCGATATGGCTGTTGTTCGAGCCAGATTAGGGCAAATTCCCATAACTTTGGCATCCGCAACGCCTTCCTTAGAAACCATGATCAATGTCGCCGGTGGGCGTTATACGGGTTATGAGCTTCCGGTCCGCCATGCGGGCGCTCAATTACCCGACATTAAAGCTGTCGATATGATCAAATCGCCTCCCCCTAAGGGACAATGGTTATCACCCGCACTGACAATTGCCATCAGACAAACCATAGCGGCTGGCGAACAAGTTTTATTGTTTTTGAACCGCAGGGGCTACGCACCCTTAACTTTGTGCCGAACCTGCGGACATCGGTTCCAATGCCCACGCTGTACGGCGTGGCTGGTCGAGCACCGCTCAGCCGGGCGCTTACAATGTCACCATTGCGGCTTTCATATAACGCCACCCAGCGAATGCCCCGAATGCAAAACCGAAAATAGTTTGGTTGCATGTGGGCCGGGGGTCGAACGCTTAGCCGAAGAGATTGAAGCCTTAATCCCCAATATTCGCATGACCATTGCCGCCAGCGACAATATTCAATCGCCAAGAGCGGCAGGCGAACTTGTGCGCCGGATCGAAAACCATGCAGTCGACTTGATCATCGGTACTCAAATTGTGGCCAAGGGATATCATTTCCCCTTGCTAACATTGGTTGGGGTCATCGATGCCGATTTGGGCCTTCAAGGTGGAGACCCACGCGCTTCTGAACGCACATTCCAGCTTTTATATCAGGTTGCTGGCCGGGCCGGGCGAGGGGAAAAACCGGGGCGCGTACTGTTACAAACTTATATGCCGAAGCATCCGGTCATGTTAGCCCTGCTTTCAGGCGATAAAGATAAGTTTATTGAGATAGAGATCAAAGCTCGTCGTGAAGCCATGATGCCGCCGTTTGGAAGGCTTGTTGCCCTGATTGTTTCAGGTCCAATTGAATCAAATGTAGATTATGCCGCCCAAGCTCTCGCCCGGTCGGCACCCAGCGGCCCCAACATTTCCGTATTAGGCCCCGCCCCTGCCCCCATCGCCCTTTTGCGCGGCCTTCATCGGAGGCGGTTATTACTAAAAGCAACTAAAGATACGGCAGTTCAACCGTTGATCAGGCAATGGATGTCTAGGTCAGAAAAGTACAAAAAGGTTCGCATTCAAATTGATGTTGATCCTATGAGTTTTTTCTAAAAACAGAAGCCTGGATGATCTTTGTTTTATTGCATTGCAAAAAGTGTTCAGAGTCCGTTGCATAGCCGGATTGAGTATGGTACGTAGTGCCCGCTTCATTATTAAAATTTATGAAGTGGGTTTAAGCTTGAATACCCAGATAGGACTTTGATTTGTTAAGTCTTCGATTTGGTTACGAGTTGGCTTAAACTTATTTATAATACTTTATTAAATGACGAGGGTTTCTCAAGTGTCATCGGATGTAATCGGCGCCACCGGTCTAGCAGGCCGCTACGCTACAGCGCTTTTCGAGCTTGCCAAAACAGACAAGCAATTGGACCAAGTGGCTGATGATTTGTCAGTTCTGGCTCAAATGCTTAACGAATCGGATGATTTAAACCGCCTTATCAGATCTCCGGTCATTTCCCGTGATGATCAAGAGTCGGCTATGGCTGCTGTTATGGAAGCGGCTAAAATCAGAGATCTATCGCGTAAATTTATTGGGCTTGTTGCCCAAAACCGTAGGCTTTTTGCCCTACCCGCAATGATTATGGCATATCAGTCATTACTCAACTTATTGCGCGGCGAATCCACGGCAGCAGTTGTATCGGCCAAAAAGCTAACTGCAAAGCAGCTTAAGGCCATAGAAGATTCATTAAAAAGTGCCACAGGGACCAATGTTTCGGTTGACGCTAGCGTTGACGAAAGCCTTTTAGGCGGCCTTATTGTTAAGGTTGGTTCTCGGATGGTTGATAGTTCTTTGAAAACGAAGCTGAACCAGCTTCGTTTCTCCATGAAAGGGGTCGGTTAATGGAAATCCGTGCCGCGGAAATTTCTGCGATATTAAAAAAACAAATTGCTGATTTTGGCTCAGAAGCTGAAGTAGCAGAAGTTGGACAAGTTCTATCCGTAGGCGATGGTATCGCCCGCGTACATGGTCTTGATCAAGTTCAAGCTGGTGAGATGGTTGAGTTTCCTGGTGGTATTAAAGGCATGGCCTTGAACCTAGAAACAGACAACGTTGGTATCGTTATTTTTGGCGATGACCGTACCATCCGCGAAGGCGACACCGTCAAGCGTACAGGTGAGATTGTTGACGTTCCTATCGGCAAGGGCCTTTTGGGTCGTGTTGTTGACGCGTTGGGTAACCCCATCGACGGTAAAGGACCATTAACAGACGTCACACGGAGCTTGGTTGAAGTTAAAGCGCCTGGCATTATTCCACGGAAATCTGTGCATGAACCTATGCAGACTGGTCTTAAAGCCATCGATTCGTTGATCCCAGTTGGCCGTGGACAACGCGAATTGATCATTGGTGACCGTCAAACTGGTAAAACGGCGGTTATTCTGGACACGATTTTGAACCAGAAGAAAACCAACGACGCTGCGAAAGATGATTCAGAGAAATTGTTCTGTATCTACGTAGCTGTTGGCCAAAAGCGCTCAACGGTTGCTCAGTTGGTTAAGACTTTAGAAGACTATGACGCAATGAAATATTCTATCGTTGTTGCTGCGACTGCATCAGAGCCTGCTCCCTTGCAGTTTATGGCACCTTACACGGGCGCTACAATGGGCGAATTTTTCCGTGATAATGGTCAGCACGCGGTTATCTTCTATGACGATTTAACAAAACAGGCTGTGGCGTATCGCCAAATGTCACTACTTCTTCGTCGTCCTCCAGGACGTGAAGCGTATCCGGGTGATGTATTCTATCTTCACTCCAGATTACTAGAGCGCGCCTGCAAATTAGGTGATGCGGCTGGTAACGGCTCATTGACAGCTCTGCCTGTTATTGAAACACAAGCTGGTGACGTTTCTGCTTATATTCCGACCAACGTAATTTCGATTACAGATGGTCAGATTTTTTTAGAAACTGAATTGTTCTACAAAGGCATTCGCCCAGCTGTAAATGTTGGTTTGTCGGTGTCTCGTGTGGGTTCAGC
>CALJEW010000076.1 GCA_938074585.1 uncultured Rhodospirillales bacterium
ATATTCAGAGGTTTAAAGCAGCCTTCGTTAAGTGGAATTTCAGAACCAACTAGTGTCCGAAAGACATAAAGAACAACAGCGTGACAGACCGAAAGGGGAGCATTGTAGTTAAAAGGATTTGGCCCATACGTGCCTGTAAAATCAATTTCTGCGGAGCGTGCTTCGGCATTGACGCGAACAGCCACACGAATGAACTCTCCGTTGTCGAGTTCGTAGTCGTAAGAACAATCCTTAAGTGCTGTGATCACCCTCCGCACACATTCCTCCGCATTGTCCTGAACATGCACCATGTAGGCATGAACAACCGGCAAGCCAAAGTGAAATATCATTTTTCTAACTTCACGCACGCCGGTTTCGTTGGCGGCTACTTGAGCCGAAAGATCAGCCATATTCTCATCAATATTGCGACAGGGATAGGTTCCGGAGCCCAGCAAGGCACGGGTTTCGGTTTCCAGGAACTGACCACCATCAATCATCTTGAAATTATCGATCAGCACCCCTTCTTCATCAATATGAACAGAATCAGGCGGTGCCGAACCAGGTGTCTTGCCACCAATATCTGCGTGGTGTCCGCGCGATGCGACATAAAACAAAACTGCCTCACCCGTATCATCAAAAACAGGCGTGATGACCGTAACATCGGGCAGGTGGGTGCCGCCGTTAAACGGTGCATTGGAAACAAATACGTCCCCTTTTTTCATATCCGGGTTCAGCCGGATGACCGTCCGGATCGATTCCGACATGGAGCCTAAGTGAACGGGGACATGCGGCGCATTGGCCACTAGCCCACCTGTCGGATCGAACAGGGCGCAACTGAAATCATAGCGCTCCTTGATGTTCACTGAGTAGGCCGTATTAGCAAGCGTAGCACCCATCTGCTCAGCGATCGACATAAAGAGATTATTGAACACTTCTAGCATCACCGGATCGGCTCTGGTTCCAATTGCCTCCAAGCGCTGCTGGGGACGGATGCGTGTTAAAATAAGATGGCCGAATGCGTTGACTGTCGCCCGCCAATCGGGCTCGACCACATTAGTGCCAGTTGGTTCCTTAATAATCGCTGGCCCGTCGACAACCTGGCCCGGCACAAGCGTTTCGCGATCAAATAGCGATACCTTGTGGTGCATCCCTCCAGTAGTAATTTCCACATAATCAACAGGGTTGGGTGTCGTATCGACAAGCGGTTTTTCCCTGTCTGCTACTTCAGAAGCGCCGCCAATGGCTTCGGCGACCAACGCCTCGAAAATCAGCTCCCGGGAATCCGATGAAAAGCCGTAACGTGCTTTGTGTGCGGCATCAAACCGCGAGCGCAATTGATCGACCGTACCAAAATCAACTTCAAGCGACTGATGAGACCCCTTGTAGCGCAAGTGAACGCGACGTTCCGTTCGGACGGCCTTGGAGTCAACGCCCTGTCCGACGACTTCGTTTGTAGCTTCAGCAGCCATATCATCTAACTTTTGTTCGGCTCCCGCGATCTCTGACAAAGCCTGTTCGTACTGTCTTTCCCGCAAGGTGCGAATTTCGGCAAGCCCCATACCAAAGGCTGACAACACACCCGCATAAGGATGAACAAACACCGTTTCCATACCCAGCGCATCCGCAACCCGGCAGGCGTGTTGCCCACCAGCACCACCAAAGCATTGGAGCGTATAGGTCGTCACATCATAACCGCGCTGCACGGAAATCTTCTTGATGGCGTTTGCCATATTTTCGACGGCGATGCGCAGGAAACCTTCGGCAATTTCTTCAGACGATTTGAGCACTTCACCTGTCGCCTCGGAGATTTCACGAGCCAGTTCTTCGAAACAGCTACGGACAATTTCCACATCGAGCGGTTGGTCCGCATGCGGACCAAAGACGCTGGGAAAATGGTGCGGCTGGAGATTGCCCAACATAACGTTACAATCGGTAACAGTTAGCGGACCGCCGCGGCGATAACAGGCAGGACCAGGATTGGCACCTGCAGATTCAGGGCCCACCTGAAAGCGTCCATCCTTAAAGATCAAGATAGATCCTCCACCCGCCGCAACAGTATGGATATTCATCATCGGTGCGCGCATTCGCACACCAGCCACTTCCGTCTCGAACGATCGTTCATACTGACCGGCATAATGACAGACATCAGTTGAAGTGCCCCCCATATCGAACCCAATCAGTCGGTCATGCCCCGCAAGCCCAGCTGTCTTAACCATGCCAACAACACCACCGGCCGGACCAGATAGGATAGCATCCTTGCCCTGAAACAGAGAGGCATCAGTAAGGCCGCCATTTGATTGCATAAACATCAGACGAGTGCCACTCCCGGTCCCAATTTCGTCGGATACTTGATTGACATATCGGCGCAAAATTGGTGACAGATAGGCATCGACCACTGTTGTATCGCCACGAGATACCAGTTTCATTAAAGGCGAGACCTGATGCGAGACTGAAATCTGACCGAATCCCTCTTCCGCAGCAATGGCCGCGACCCGCGCTTCGTGGTCGGTGTTCAGGTATCCGTGCATAAACGCAATGGCCACGCTATCAATGCCATCGGCTTTTGCGGCACGCAACGCGTCACGCGCCACCACTTCGTCAAGAGGCTCAACAATGCAACCTTCTGCATCCAATCTTTCGGGTACTTCGTTAACGCGTTCATAAAGCAGTTCGGGCAGCTCGATTTGCAAGGCAAACAGCTTTGGGCGAGTTTGGTAGCCGATGCGTAATAGATCGCCAAACCCTTTTGTTATAAGCAGTACCGTACGGTCACCCTTGCGCTCCAAAAGCGCATTGGTTGCAACTGTTGTGCCCATCTTGACGGCTTCGATAGTGTTAGGAGGTATGGCCGCCCCAGTCATTAGTCCCAAAATATCCCGAATACCCTGGACCGCTGCGTCGCGATAATGCTCCGGGTTTTCGCTAAGAAGTTTATGGGTGACAATGCCACCGTCCGAACGTCGCCCCACAATATCTGTGAACGTGCCGCCGCGATCCACCCAAAATTGCCACATCTTTCTGTACTCCATTTTTCGTCTTGACGCCCCATGTTCCAAAAAGAGACCGGCGCATTCAACATTGTTTTCTGTCGCATAAAGATAGCGAAACATCCCCTAGCCTGTCTTAAGTTGTATATATAAGCTAATATTGTTGCTCCGCCCCTTTCAAGTAGAGTTTTTCAGCAGGTTACAGATCACCGTCATAGGGAACGAAACTTTGACAGTATCCTAGCATTTTCAAAATGTTATGGAATGAAAAAATCAAAATCCATT
>CALJEW010000077.1 GCA_938074585.1 uncultured Rhodospirillales bacterium
AATTCTACCCCAGCGCGCCTTCATCATACCACGCAGACACGCTTTAGACAGACGGAAAGCAGACGTTAAGTTAACATCTAAAATCAACTGCCAATCATCATCTTTCATTCGCATTGCCAAGGTATCACGAGCAAGGCCTGCATTATTAACTAAAATGTCAATGCGGCCCATGGCGGCAGTGGCGTCAGCAATTAATTGAGTGGCAACTTCGGCTGAGGATAAATCAGCAGGCAACACATGTGCGCCATCGCCCAATTCAGAGGCCAAAGCTTTCAACGAGTCAACCCGCGTCCCCGACAACCCAACTAAGGCCCCTTGTGCTTTTAATTGCTGAGCAATTGTCCGGCCAATTCCGCCAGATGCACCGGTTACCAGTGCGCATTTACCTGTTAAATCAAACATATTATTTCTCCCAACATTATTTTACTCAAAGGGTTTTTAAAAATTCTTCAATGGTTTCCGCAGAACCAATGGCCAAGCCACTCAATTCTTTATCGATTCGCTTTGCCATACCGCTGAGCACTTTACCGTGGCCGATTTCAACCAATTCACTGACACCTTGGCTTTTCATATATAAAGCCCCTTCGCGCCACCGAACACGGCCGCAGACTTGTTTGATCAACAATTTGCGCGCTTCATTCGCCGTTGTCACTTTTTGTGCGGTGACGTTTGCAATTAAGGGAATAATAGGGTCGTTCATTTGTGTATCACCCAATGCTCCCGCCATCACATCAGCGGCGGGTTGCATCATGGCGCAATGGAACGGTGCGCTGACGGGTAAAAGCAAAGCGCGTTTTGCACCGTGTTCTTTAGCAATCACAACCGCCCGCTCGACTGCCGCCCTTGTGCCAGAAACGACAACTTGCCCCGATGCATTGTCGTTGGCAAAATCACAAACATCGCCTTGGGCCGCTTCTTCAGCAACGGCTTCTGCATCTAGAGCTTCAAGACCCAAGAGGGCAGCCATAGCCCCCTCGCCTACAGGAACCGCAATCTGCATGGCTTTACCGCGGATTTTAACCAGCTTTGCTGCGTCCGATAAACTGAACGTTCCGGCAGCACAAAGCGCCGAATATTCACCTAATGAATGACCAGCAACAAACTGACCATGGTCCGCTATTTTGAAGCCGCCTTCGCTTTCAAGAACGCGCAAAATCGCAATCGAACAGGCAAGCAATGCTGGCTGGGTGTTTTCGGTAAGAACCAAATCCTCGTCTGGACCTTTAAACATGATTGAAGATAAGTTTTGGCCCAAAGTGTCATCAACCTCATTAAACACAGCTTTGGCTGCGGGGAAGGCATCAGCTAATTCTTTACCCATTCCCACGGTTTGGCTACCTTGGCCAGGAAATACAAATGCACGGGTCATAAAGAGCTCTCCAGAAATAATAAATTTAGCAACAAGGTGATAACGTGTCGCATCTTCAAGTCAAGGCGATCAAATAGCACCGCGCGCTTCAATAGGCCAAATATCAACCAACTGCCCATCCTGAATAATATGGTAATAATCGTATAAATTGACGGTTGGATCGCAATGCGGTGGGATCATGTTAATCACAGCCCCATATTCAGGCTGCTCATTATGATCACCAAAGGTAATTTGGCCGTGTTCGTCACCCAAAAAAGCATAAGACCAATGATCTTGACCAGCGGCTTGCGGCGCTGGCCCACCCATGGAAAAGCGCTTAGTTCCTCCATCGGTGACAACAACACCCAGACGATTGTTGCTGATTACTCGTGTGGCAACAAACAACGATTGTTCATAGGCTGTTTCTGGCCAATCAATTTCTGTATATTCTATATCCATAAATATAAAGCTGCCGACTTGCATTTCGTTGAATACACCATCAACCGCATCGATTAAATGCGACCCCGTGCCTGCTCCACTAACGAGTTCGGGTGTGATATCGATGGCTTTTAATTGAGCGATTAAATCTCTGAGAATATCGTTTGCGGCGGTGACCTGTTTAACCCGGTCAGAGTAATCTGCAATGTGTTGCAAATTACCACTATAGGCGTGAATACCTTTGAACGTTAGATTATCTGAAGCTGACATTGCTTTAACAATTTCAACACCCTGTTCCGGGGATCGGGCACCAATGCGGTGAAGCCCCAAATCCAAGGCAACCAAAACGTCAACGTTGATCCCTTCATCTTTGGCGGCATTTGCCATATCGGCCGCATTGATTTTGTTATCAACAACAACCATCATTCCAGAACTAGTTTTATAGAGCTCCAAAAAACGCTTAATTTTAAGGGCTCCAATGATCGGCGTTGTGATCAAAATATTATCAATTCCGCCGTTCGACAAAACATCAGCCTCACCTAATGTTGCACAACAAACCCCAACCGCACCTACCGCAATTTGTCGTTTGGCAATTTCAACTGATTTGTGGGTTTTGGCATGAGGCCTAAAAGCAATGGAATGCTGCTGACAATACGCAGCCATACGCGTAAGATTATGATCAAACACATCCAGATCAATAACCAGTGCCGGTGTAAATAAGTTTTCAAGCGCATCAGGGTCGTTAATGAGAGCTGCGTTGGGGCCTAAATCTGTCATGATATCCTGCATTGATTGGGGTTATAATTCTGGCTCAACGATAAATCTTGGTGATGGTTTAGCAAAGCGTTCTTTTAAAATGAGACAAGGAATTTTTCCTGATTGAGTTCGCAATCATTGCAGGAATTGGAGTTGTTGGAGTTATCGATCACCAAATCTTTAGTTAATATTCATAAAGGAAAAATTGATATCGCAAGCTCGGTTAATGAAGAAAGGGCAGTCACTTTTACCTTACCGAACATCGCCAATTAAGCTATTAATTAATATTTGTATACCACACACTTCACAGCAACACCAAATGCGCTCAATTGGTGCGAATACAGAGCTTGCTTCGACTAACGAAATCTATATAGTCCGTCGCCTCAGTGCTTCCTGCCGGGATGGTCCTGGCTATGCCTTGCTTTTGCGGGGATGAGATAAGCCGTAGGGAGAAGATATTTGTCATTATACGAATGCGTGTTCATAGCACGCCAAGACGTTTCTGCTACTCAAGTTGATAGTCTCGTCGAAACTTTTCAAAACGTAATCACCGAAAGCGGTGGAACGATCGGTAAGACTGAAAATTGGGGCTTGCGTTCAATAGCCTACAAAATCAAGAAAAACCGTAAGGGCCACTATGTCCTTATGAACATAGACTCACATTCGGATGCTGTTCTAGAGATGGAACGTCAAATGCGAATCAACGAAGACGTTCTTCGTTATTTAACATTGCGCGTTGACGAACATGAAACAGAGCCTTCCGCAATTATGCGGAATAAAGGTTCTGACGATCGTCCCCGGGGTCGGGGTCGTTTTGACCGTGATGCATCAAGTGAACGCCCAGCCAGTTCCGATGCAACAGCAGTTCCTGCAGATGCTGCTCCTGCACCAGCCGCAGAAGTAATAGCCGAAGGAGATCAAGCATGAGTGAAGAAGATTTAGGTTCAAACCGTCTTTCGTTCTTCCGTCGTCGCAAAAGCTGCCCATTTTCGGGTCCCAATGCGCCAAAGATTGATTACAAAGACACACGTACACTTACGCGTTATGTTTCAGAGCGCGGCAAGATTGTACCAAGCCGAATTACTGCTGTTTCTGGTAAGAAGCAACGTGAATTAGCCCGTGCCATTAAACGCGCTCGCTTCTTAGGTTTGATGCCTTACGTCCTTACATAAGGCTCATAAGAACAAGGAAATGCTATGTCCCGTGACGTACTGATTGCCATTGGTGGCGGTCTTATGAGCGCCGTTGCAGCTGTCTCTTTTTTTGGCGGCTCGGTATTTAGCTTAGTATTTGTCTACTTTTCTTCAGTGCCACTTTTATTGGTGGGGCTGGGGTTAGGCCCCAGAGCTGTTTCGATTGCTGCCGGTGCGGGTATTTGCGCCACCGGCATAATAGGCGGTGTTTTTCCGGCTGGGGTTTTTGCTCTTATTCAGGCATTACCAGCATGGATTATATCACGCTTAACAATCTTGCAGCTTCCAAAGGCCTCACACGAAAATGAAAATAACAATTGGTACTCGCCGGGATTTGCACTCGCGGTTCTCTCTTTGCTGGCCAGCCTAATTATTCTTGGAACAGCAGCAAGCGCCGGAGACGGTGGCATGAAAGGAATGATCGAGGTCTATTTGGCCGAAGCATTCAAAGCCATGGCATCGGCAATGGATACTGAAGGAAAAGACATGATGGTCACGCGTTTGACCTCATTTTTCCCAGGCGCCATTGGCGCAAGTTGGGTGACCATGGTTGCTTTAAATGCCGTAGTTGCTCAGGGGATTCTAACCCGTGCGGGCAAGAATTTGAGACCAACACCTGCATATGCGGGCATTGATCTTCCCCTTTGGTTTTCTTGGCCTTTGGTTAGCACAGCTGCATTGGCATTGGTTGGAAACATCTTAGGGGCTGAAGAATTAAGTTATGCGGCATATAACACCACAATGGTAATTGCTGTCCCCTATTTCTTTACAGGGTTGGCTGTTGTTCATTCGTTGGCTCATCGTGTTGCTTCGCCGGGCTTGGTCTTGGTTGGTGTATATAGCGTGATTGTTGTCTCACTTTGGGCTGCGGTTGTAATTGTGGGCGTTGGCATTGCAGAACATTGGGTCGGCCTTCGAAACCGGCAAGACGACGAAAACGATAAAAACGAAATTACGTAAATTTATAAGCATCTGTTTATAGATCAACATTTATAGACCTTGCCCAACGGGCAAGAATCAGGAGAAGAAAAATGAAAGTCATTTTAATGGAACGCATTGAGAAGCTTGGCCAAATGGGAGACGTTGTTAACGTCAAACCAGGTTTTGCACGAAATTTCTTATTACCGCGCGGCAAAGCGATGCGCGCTACTGAAGCCAACCGGGCACACTTCGAAGTCCAACGAGCTCAGCTAGAAGCTGTCAACTTGGAACAGTGTTCCGAAGCACAGGCAGTTGCAGATAAAATGATGGACGTTAGCGTAGTTTTGGTTCGCCAAGCTGGTGACGCCGGACAATTGTACGGCTCCGTTAATGCACGCGATATTTCAGACGCTTTAAAAGAAGCTGGTTTCACTATAACACGAAACCAAGTCCGCCAAGCGGTCCCAATCAAGAACTTAGGCCTTCACATGGTTCTTATTTCTTTGCACCCTGAAGTGTCTATCGAGATTACAGCAAATGTTGCCCGCTCTGCTGAAGAAGCTGCTATTCAAGCTGAAACCGGCATGGCAATAATGACGCAAGCCGAAGCCGATGCGAAGGCAGAAGCAGAAGAGCTAGAAGTTGCCTTCGCTGTTCCTGTTGAAGCAACTGCTGAAGAAACTTTTTCTGACAAAACTGAAACCGAGGAAGAAGAAGCAAAAGACGACGCATGAATTTTCGCTAAAAACGACATTACAAAAAGCGGCGTATCTTCGGGTACGCCGCTTTTTTCTTAGGGAAATTTATTTGTAGCCAGCGTACAGAAATTCGAAGAATAAAAAAAATAAATCCAATTGAGATTCCAAAAGATGAGACCGTGGGAATTATTAAATCTATTAAATCTATTAAATAATCAATATATAAATTATATTAAATAAACCTTCTGGCGAATTTCGGCATAC
>CALJEW010000078.1 GCA_938074585.1 uncultured Rhodospirillales bacterium
CTGCCGTGGTTGCGACATTAAGCCGCAGCTTGTTAGCAACTATGGTCGGAGGCATTGCGGCTATTTGGTTTCTTAGGTATTTTATCGTTTTTTAAGTTACCGTAAACGATGCTAAGGCGTCGCGATCGATCTCTATCCCTAATCCGGGTCCAGTTGGAATTTGGACAACGCCGTCCACATGTTCAATCGGGGTTTTCATAATCGCTTGGCGGGCTGGGTGTTCGGACCGATCAAACTCAAGCATCGGTTCCCACGGGCGTCGCCCCGGCGGATTGTGAGGAATTACGCCCAATAAATGTAAACCAGCTGAAAGCCCAATACCAGTACCCCAAACGTGGGGGACCAAACGCACTCCAAAGGCATTGGCCATATCTGTAATTTTTTTGCACTCGCTCAACCCACCAGCCGCACAAATATCAGGCTGCAAATAATCAATAGCCCCTGATTTAAGAACTTCGCGGAAGCCAAAGCGGGTATATTCACATTCACCACCGGCCATGGGAATAGACGTTGAAGCCTTAACTGCCAAATAGCCTTCTAAGTCTTCAGGCGGAACCGGCTCTTCGAACCAATCCAAATTCAAATGCTCCACTTTTTGGGCTAAACGAATTGCATCGATGGAATCATAACCGTGGTTAGCGTCTAACATTAAGCCAAAATCATGGCCCACTGCGTTACGTACCGCTTCAATCAAAGCAGCATCTTCATTAACCTCGAAACCAATTTTAAGCTTGGTGGCTATAAACCCTTCGGCTTGATAACCCAAAACCTCTTTAACAATGTATTCCATTGGATCACCGCTTTGTTTGCGGTAGGTGCCAGTGGCATAAGCGTCGACTTCGGTCCGGATAGGGCCACCCATTAATTGATGTATAGGAGCGTTGAAGTGTTTGCCCTTAATATCCCAAAGTGCAATATCGATACCGCTGATGGCACAAATAGGCACACCCTTTTGACCTTGATCACGAAATGAGGCATATAAATCTTGCCAAATTTTATCCGTCGCCAATGGATCCGCTCCAATGACCCACGGTTTATAAGCTTCAATCATAGCTGCCGCCGGGCGCGCGGGTCCAAAGCATTCGCCCCAACCGACTAGCCCAGTATCGGTGATAACCTCAACAATGCACGATCCACGTTTAGCCGCTTCACCAATGGCCCAGTAAAAAGGCTCGGATAGGGCGGCTTCAATGACATGTGTTTTGACTTCTGAGATTTTCATATGTTACGGCTTTACAAAATTTCAGTTAGGACTTTGTCCAAATTAGCTACTGTGCGGTCGATGTTTTTCAGCTTATCAAGACCGAACAATCCCATGCGGAATGTTTTGTAATCAGCGGGTTCGTCACACTGAAGTGGCACACCAGCAGCGATTTGCATGCCCAAAGCAGCAAATTTCTTGCCATTATGGATGTCAACGTCGTCTGTATGGTAAACCACAACACCCGGCGCCTCGAAGCCTGTAGCCGCAACAGAGCGGTATTGCTTTTGACCTAATAAGGCACGAACTTTTTTGCCGAGTTCTTGTTGTGCTTCTTTAACCTTGGCGAAACCAAAGGTTTCGGTTTCTTTCATCGCGGCATGGAACTTAACAATTGTGTCGGTTGGTAAAGTCGCGTGGTATGCATGCCCACCATTCTCGTATGCTTCCATAACGCTTAGCCACTTTTTAAGATCTATTGCAAAGCTTGAACTCTGGGTCGCCTCAATGGCTGTTCGTGCGGTTTCGTTGAACATAATTAAACCCCCACAAGGTGAGGCGCTCCAGCCTTTTTGTGGAGCGCTAATCAAAATATCAACACCAATGTCCTTCATATCAACCCAAATTGTGCCCGATGCAATGCAATCCAAAACAAACATGCCACCGTTTGCGTGAACTGCATCGGCAACGGCTTTCATGTAATCATCTGGCAGGATTATACCGGACGAGGTTTCAACGTGGGCCGCAAATACAAAATCTGGTTTTTCGGCATTTATAGCTGCAACAACTTCATCAATTGGCGGTGGGGCAAACGCAGCTTGAAATCCAGATGTGACTGGGCGGGCTTTAAGCACGGTTGAGGATGCCGGGATTTTTCCTATATCGAAGATTTGCGTCCAACGGTAGCTGAACCAACCATTGCGGATAACCAAAGTCTTTTTGTCTGTAGAAAATTGTCGTGCAACTGCTTCCATTGCATAGGTGCCGCCGCCCGGAACTATGGCGATTGCATGGGCGTTATACGCTTTTTTGAGGGTGGTCGAAATATCGCGCATCACTTCTTGGAATGACATAGACATATGATTCAGCGAGCGGTCCGTGAAAACGACTGAATATTCAATAAGGCCTCCAGGGTCGATTTCTGATATAGAATTAGACATGCATTTGCTCCAAGAAGAAGTATGAATATGACGGTAGGTAAATTTGTTTAGCACCAATCAGCAGCAGAGAAAACGCAAAAGGGGCTTATGTGAATAAATCGGGTTTTCTTGGCATCCAACCCTCATGTCGTAATAACGCTTCTTTGGTTTTAACGCCGCCTGATCCAGAAAATCCAGTCATTTGATCTTTTGCCCCCATAACCCGGTGACACGGTATGATGATTGGTATTGAGTTACGCCCACACGCACCCCCCACAGGCTGAGCGCTGGAATTGAGCTTTTTTGCGATATCTCCATAGGTCCAGGTTTCAGCGTAAGGGATTTCTAGAATTAACTGGCAAACGCTTTTCTGAAAAGCGCTGCCGTTTATATTTAGGGGCAGAGCAAAGCTTTTAAGCTTTCCAGCAAAATAGGCGTTTAATTGGTTCCGCGCCTCAATTAAAACATCCGTCGCTTCCCCTTCTATTTGATCTCCCCATTCAACGGCGATGATCTGCCCTTGGTTTTCGAAGACACTTAAAGTCCCAACCGGAGATGCAAGGCATAGAGCATTAAACATGGAGACGCGGTTCCTGTTGTTGAGCGTTTTGCCGCGGTATCAAAAGGCGGCCTTTATCCGGCTATATCTGTAACCGCCAATTCGTATATAGTTTTTTGCACACTTAAGAGGTTGTTGTATAATTGATTCGCGTTTTGTTATACGCCCGATGAGAACGCGGTAACTCCTAATTTGGTGACATGAAACTAACGATTAAATTTTGCGCTGCTGTGGATAACGCCATTTTGTTTATTTGCTGAAGGCGCCCCTCATTCGCATCTCCATTAATACGATTAAAATGCTACTCATTAGCAATATAAATCTACACATCAACATGGGGTGATGCAAGCTTGCGCACGGGCCTTCTGGTATTAGGTCGCTGATTAATTGACTTATACGGTATTTATAATCTGAATTTCTGGTTATGAATAATATACGCGTTAAAACCTCAATCATGATCTTATTGCCAGCCGGCACCTCA
The DNA here is from genome assembly GCA_938074585.1 of uncultured Rhodospirillales bacterium. Classification (GTDB taxonomy): domain Bacteria; phylum Pseudomonadota; class Alphaproteobacteria; order Rhodospirillales; family Casp-alpha2; genus JABMNT01. The sequence goes on from CALJEW010000078.1 coordinate 3,381, forward strand.
TTATCTTGGGTGGTTTCAGGGCGGACGATGGTATCTGTTGAATTGTCAGCGCTGTCAAAATCAACCCCGTTTCCAGTGTCCCAAACGGGTCTTTAAGGTCACTACCCATTCGATAGTGTCTTTTAAATATCTGTTTTGCGTTGTTGTTTCATACAGTATTAAGGCGGCGCTTACCATTTGGGCATAATCATCTAAGGTCGCGGGGTGATCTGCCTTACCGTCACGCTAACTGTGATGCATATGAACAGCATTGTTCATTTGCGTTATATCTAAAGTATATTTGGTTTCTGCCTCTTCCATCCATTCGGTTTGGTTGAACTCGATCAAAAAGGCGTTGTCATACAACATCTTCTTGAAGCGGGGCGCGAGCAAATAATTACTCATTGAATTACGAGCAAAGCCACCGCCTAAATGTTCATAAGTAACACCCAGACACATGTTACACAGGGTAATTAAGACGGCACCTTATGCGACATATCGCATGTTTGTTTATAAACACTCCATAAGAACTGGAAAAATTAGGTTGAGGGAGTTTAGGGGCTCCGTGGGTCCTGCCCTGCTCGCCCTACATATGTAAAGTGTTCATATAAATATGCTCGATATCGGGGTGTTCTTCACGGTCGACTTTAATATTGATAAATAAATCATTCATTAATCCTGCTATGGCACCACCCTCTTGGCAGAACTGAAAGCTTCGAGTTCCCAAGCGAACCAGTATACGGGGTTATTCTTGTGTGTCTTAGATAGGGACTGAACGGCTAGGCGGAAATGGGTCATGCAGTTCCTGAAATATTGAATTTACGAGCTCGTTATCAGGTGATTACTTTGCTATTAAAGAATGAGGTAACAACCGTTATTTTTTAATTTACCCTTACCCCTGTGAGGCAAAACCATGAAGATCACTTTTGATAATGATTGCAATCCAGAAGAAGTGCGTTTTGTTAGGGTTTACCTGACGATAAATCCATGAAAAAAAATACGATGAAAGAAATTGAAGAACGGATGAAAGCCAATATGCCATCTATGGACCCAGAA
>CALJEW010000079.1 GCA_938074585.1 uncultured Rhodospirillales bacterium
AATGTTTTCAGCCCTCGACTTCTCAGTCCAAATGCCTTTGAACGTTTTAAGGGTAGCCTGAATGTTCTTGATCGCGTTGGTCGCCTTTTCCTTCTTATCGTCTTCGACGGCATCGGCGATTTGAACAAGTCCGTCCAAAATAGATTGGGCCGCATCTTCATCAAATTCAGCGTCAAGAACATCACCCAACGCTTCGTGTGCGACTTGAGCTTCTTTTATCGGCAAAACCATGCGGCCAGTGTCGGCTAATCGACTAGCTAACGTCGCCAAGCTTTCATCCATTACAGAAAAAGCATTTGCTTGTGTAGAAGCCCCAATCGTTTCTAGGGCTTCGTCGATACCTTCAAAGGCTTCAATATAGGCTTCAATGCTTTCTTCAAATTCTTCTGTACCCCAACCGGAACGCCAGTCAAATTTTAACCAATCGCGAATTTCCCAGCTAGCCGCATCTACGTTATGCGGAAAAATACCCGGGTGTGCTATGGATGTTCCTGGTCCATAAAAGGAATGGTTATGATGGTCGCGGTTAGGATTGATTTCTACGCCATTAATAACGGCGACGGGTGCTTTTTCGTAACCGGAATCAACACCAGGAACTTTCCCCATATGACAAGCCTGACAGGTAACACCTTCCTTAGCGGCTGGTGAAGCTCTGTATTGTTCCCAGACAACCTCTAGTTTTATACCCAAATTGACTGCAACTTGATGGCATGATGAACAAAACTCTGAAGAAGAAATTTGTGGAAACTTAATGACTTTGCCGTGGCCTTGTGTTCCACGTTCTGTTTTGTCAGTGGCAATCTTAAGCTCGCCTTTACGTTTTAAAACCTCTTCCAAGCCGCTTCCGTCTCCTGAATTATAAACAGGCGCGTTTATATCACCCGCAACAATGCTGCGTTCGCCATTTACTTTCCCGAACTGCTCGTTGACCCGGTGACAGGTAATGCAAGTGACACCTTCTCTGGAGACCTGAGAGCGTTCCCACAAGGGGGTTTCTCTGGGTTCGCTCATCTGGGTGCCAACTGTCTGGTGACACCTGACGCAAAAACTACCAATTGTCCCTTTTGTCAGATCATAAATTTTTTGTTCAAATTTATGAAACATGGGCGATATGGATGAATAGGCATGGTTTGAAGAAGCCCATTCCTTGTAGATTTTTTGATGACAAACAGAGCACTGATTGGCACTCGGATAACTTTCTTCCGACATCAAGCTGCCATGAGGGTCTGAAGCATTAGCGGTAGTCTGTGCTGATGCTGAAACGCCGCATATCAACACAAACACAAAGACTAGTGTCGGAATACACTTAATGCCTACCAACCAGTAAAATCTGTAACTCATAGTCCTAAACATGACTATCTACCTTTCTTTCATCATCTTTGATATTGCGCTCACTTTAATTCCAGAGCCTTGGTGATAGGCATGGCAAAGAAGGCAATTTTGGCGAACTTGTTTTTCATTATGACATTCTGCACATGTGCTTTTCTCAATACCTTGAAAATTGCTAGCAAAATGGTTCGGGTCTGTTTGTTTATAAGCAGCCTCGAAATCAGCTTTGTCGTTAATTTTATGACATGTGGTACAACTGCTACCTGGGCCCAGCAAATTGATATGCGGTTTATGCTCGTATTTTACCAGTGGTCGTTCGGGATGCTGGAAAGGTGCCCATTCGATCACTGTCTTTGCATGCGCTGAAATACCTGGCTTTTTCTTAGCGGGGGTAATTTGACTAATTGCGTGACACTTAGTACAAGCGCCAGCCCCTTCTTTGCGTGAAAGCAGGGCCTCTTGTAAATATTCGTTGTCGTTGTTGGAAGCAAAATCAAGCCACGCCTTCATGACCGAGTCTCGATGGGTTGTAGGGCGATACTTGATTGAGAATTCATCTGCATACCAGCCACTCGTTGATGGTTCGGCAATAGCCTCATACTCTAAATTACTAGACCATGATGTCGCCGCAGCAGAAATCAACTCGTTTGATAGGCCTTGTAGCATCTGGTTAGGCGAGCCACCATTTTTACTGATCAACTCGCTAAGAGCACTAATTCCCTCGTTCTTTAAATGATCAACCATATCGAAAACTGGCTTTTTGTATTGCTCAATATCATCGTCATCCACACCTAATAGTCCGGCCATGATTGGTGACAAGGTCTCAGATGATACAGGCTCATATTCCTCGTCTTCTTCAAGCGCTTCAAGCTGCGTAGTCATAAGCGCAATATTATTTAATAAACCTTCAAATACATTATCGCCAAGATCGTCGCCAATGGCATCACTTGCTTCTTCTACAAGCTCGGCTAGGGCTCCTAACTGTTCGCTTAGTTCGCCAAACCGATCTTCATTCAAATCAGAAATAGCCTCTACCGCTTCCTTCGCTATAATTGCAGCAGGCCCCGTCAGTTTAGCTAGGGCTTCTTTATGATCATCTGTAATCGCGCTTTCAGATAATGCAGTCAACTGATTACGTAAATGCTGGGCTAGCGCCTGCAATGCAGATTTTTTACCAGCCCGCACACCTAGTTTGGGGATTGTAGCCAATTCAGCCAAGGCTGCCTTGAGGGATGCGCCTGATTCATTTCCCTCATCTGAAAGTGCCGTAGTCAATTCTTCAAGCCGCTCCATCACCTCGTCACGGTCTTCACCAAATAAACTATGCGGTTTTATTTTTTCTCTATTCTCTGCCGCATTTAGCTCCAATTCTGGAAATGTGAAAAGAACCATGGGCCGATCGACGATAGTATCCGTATGGCACTTTGAGCAAGTTTCTTCAAAACCTTTAATAGGTACATTATTAGTAGATTTTGTGTAATCGTGACAACCGATGCAGCTATTGGGAGGAACTTTATCTGTGTACTTCGGATTTACAAAATATTTGTTGAAATGGCTGGTATGATTAAAAGCGATCGCTGTGCGTCTTTTAAAAGGATATGATTTTGAAAACTCTGTATGATTAACTGCAAAAGAATCGAACTTTTTTTCATGACATGCCATGCATTGAGTGTCATTCATTGAGGTGATATTCGCCATCTCACCCTTGTGCTCGGTATGGCACATGGTGCAGTTGGTATTAGTCAAGGAGTGTGTTCCGGATTTCGGCTCCTTCATATTGTGGGCGGTATTAGCTTGCCCATTGAATGTATGACAATCTGAACATTTTTCGGATGGGCCATTGCCATGAAGGGCAGCATCAACCCAGCCATCAGCCCCTTTATCGAAGGCATCATGGCAGCTACCGCAGCCGGTATTAGCCGTAAATTTTGCATGCACATTAGATAGAGGTCCTGCATCAACGGAAGACAACAGAATGTTACCCTCGTTCGAGCTGAAACTAAATCCAGCAATCATGGCGAGAACCAGAACGGCGACAATGATTGCCAATCGTCCACGTACCCGGCGCAGTGTAGAGCGGGGTTGGCAGGCGCTTTTTTTGCTACAACACGTACCATCTGGCAAAGGCCCGTCTGCACACTGGCCACCAGCTGCAGCAGGACGCCTGCAAAGCCACCGGCCATCTTTGTTGTGGGGCTGGCATTCCGTTACTCCACCACAAGAGCCATCCACATTTGGACCATAGAAGCAAGGTTTTCCCCAAGCAGCAGCACGGCCACACTTGAATGGAAAATTGGGACGCTCGTAGGGGCTGACACTCGCGTCAAACTTATCATCGCGTGAAATCATATGGCAAAGACCTCCACCAAGAGAAGATGCCAAAATGATATAATCAACAATCCAACCGATAAAGGAAGATGAACAAGAAGCCATTTCTTGTTGATGTCCTGCAGCGTATAATGTTCATCAATCAATTGTTTCAATTCAGCCAGCTCGACCAGTTGATTGAAATACCCGGTTTCTTCTTCGTTTAGGTATCTCCTTACCGATGCTTGGTTGTTACGTAACCACGTTTTTGCATTTCCGCGACCCAAAAGCGTCGGCCAATAAAAGCGGGGTCGTTTAAAATACCAGACCAGCGTTGCAATATAATGATTTGCCACTGTGTCGCTGCTGGTGGTTTCTGTGCATTCAAGGGCAATGGCCTCGGAGCGCTCTCGAATTTCTGAAAGTTCAGCTGGAATGCGTTCGTAAATTACTTCAATACCCGTTTCCGTCAGTTTTATTGCATTAGATTTTTGGATGAAAAACCCACCGATCCCAGTAAAAAAAACCAAATAGAAAATGATGGAAAGCGCTATTTCATAGTTTCCCTCTGGCCAGACGGAGGCGGTATGTACCCAAAACAAGAAGATGCATAACAATCCTCCAACAACGTGAAATACAAGCCAAGTGCTAGCCTTTAGTAACGGTAACATTGATAGCTTTTTGCGAAGATTAAACGCGCCAAGAAAAACGATTAAGCCCAGAAGCGTGTATCCACTAAGGATCTCAGACTTTGCTAAATTTAACTCCATCTGACCTATCATATATAGCACTGTTCCGGCCGTAATGACCGCCACCACACAAGCAAATAAATACCGATTTGCCATTTAAATAGTAAACTCCTGAAAATCGACGCGCTGCAGGGCGTCATGAGCACAAGCTCGAACACATGCTGGACCGCCGATTTGATCAGAGCAAAGATCGCATTTAGTTGCTTTCATGATCGGGCGATGGGTCTGATCATCGACCAGGCCGTTACCTTTTGCGTCGGAAATTTGAACAAGGCTTATATTTTGGTAAGGACATGAATTTGCACAGGTGCCGCAGCCGATACAGGTATCATCGTTAATAATAACAGTTCCACCACTTAAAGAGCGGTGAATAGCGCCAGTCGGACAGCCAATCATGCATACTGGGTCCGCACAATGCATACAAGCATTTGCCACTAACCAATGATCAATGGTTTTTCCATGGCGCCTAAACCGTGGGTTTCCATCGTGGGCGGCAGCACAAGCGCTCACACAATCATCACAGCGAACGCATTTATTGAGGTCCATGACCATGGTTTGGCGGCCATTAATGAAGCGTTCATCAACTGCCCACTGCATTAACGTGTCATTTGACTGGGATTTTCCCACATATTGCTCGGCCATGTTGACCGGTGCGTCCATATTGGGAAATACAAATTCAGCCAACACGGAAGCCGGAACCCGAATGACATCCACATATCCCACAGATGTTAATGTTGTACCCAGCGCCAAATTTGAATCTTTGGGGTTTACCCAAGCGTTATAAAGCTCAAATATGCCAAAATTATCACCGGCACCCAGATAGGTAACGGTGCGTTTCCCGGTGCCGTGACGAACAGTTTCTCTTGCAAATCCGGCGCGAACCATCAGGAGCCCGTCCGGGTAGTCGCCCTGACGAGCAATTACCGGCTCATCAGCCTCGCTGCGGTTTTGAAGTTTTTTAAACGACGTATGCCAATCGAAGCTGCCGTAAGTTTCAAACAAACACTGATCTGCAACCAGTTGAATTTCTTCTTCATTCAAATGATTGAACTCGGGAACTTCGTTAAGATGTGCGATCAGTGCCGTTTGACGATAGCGCTCATCAATCATCCGACGCCAGCCTTCATCATAGGCCCGCAGTTCGCGCAATCCCTGCCAGCGAATTTCTAAGAGCTCAGAATCTTCATCCGCTAAAACAGTTGCTGTCCTAGGGATCCGTCCCAAGGCCGCTAATTCTCCAAACAGCGCTCCTTGATCAACAGTTGCCGTAGAATGTTTGTCCAGTATAGCCGGAACATCTTGCAATATTATACGGGTACTAGCTGCATTTTTTGGTGCACCCGCTTTAGTTGGACCGTAGCGGTCGGAATCACGCGTTTCTGGTAGCCAATTACTTGTCCAGAGTTGGGAAACAGCATTGAAAAAGCCACGCTTATATTCTTTTGCACGACCTAGAATTGCACCAGGTAAAGAAGGTGATAAAACAATCCGGAGAGAACCTTTAAGGATTAAGAAAGCAGAGTTACCATAGTCGCCTTCTCGAACCACCAACTCACCTTTTTTAAAGGCGACAATCCGGGTGTCATTTTGCAAAATGCCTTCAAGCGAAATACGGGCCGGGAATCGATCCGCTTGAATGGCCGCGATCTCCTCAATAGCTAACAGCTTTTTGACATCGGCTTTGGTCATGTCCGGGTCAAAAGGGCTGTCCCACCGCTGGGGGCGGGTTAACGTACTTTGTTTAGTAGATATTTTGGCCATGCCTAAATATACCTTGCAGCGTTATTGAAAATAGTTCTAGTTATTTGAATTTGGACGGCAAAAGCCCACTAACAGCACTAGATAAGTCTTTTCCAACTATAGCAGCGGCGAAAGCACGACCGTTTTCGGTCGTTGGGGTGACTAGAAAAGCACCAACTTCAGGTGCTAAAGACTGAACACTTTTCAACACGGCCGTTGCCGTTGCGATGCGTTTTTCTTGAGCCGCTTTATAAACCGCATGATCAGATTTAGCGATATTTTCAGTGGCGCTTACAAGGGTTGCCGCCTGACCTATTACAAACATACGGGACATATCGGTGATCGACATTTTCTGATTTTCTGTAACATTTGGCGGATAAAAGCGGTGTCGTACGGTTCCTTGGCTGTATGCGACAATCTCAAAATCGGGGTTGATCGGATGTTTAGCATCCATCATTGCACTGATGTTTTCGCTGGTTAAAACTTGTTTTGAGAACCCATGGCAAGAATTGCAATTTGCGGCAATATCATAGAGCGCAGATGGCCAAATCATACCAGCGGCTGTAGCAGATTTAATACGCTCAGCTTTATGGGCAGCATCTTCAGTCTTTACGGTTTTACCTTTGCCATAATTATTATGAATTGTTATCCACTCTGACGATGGCCCATGGCAGCTTTCACAGCTGATTCCAGCAGCCAGTTTTGGCTTAGCGCCTGCTTTTTTAAGGGTTTGTGTATAATGGCAGCTCATGCAGAGTTCTGTCTTTTTCATCCGCTTACCACCAACCGCTTTTACAATCGCCTTGGCGGCTTTGGATTTGTGTACTTTTTTGTAGGATGTTGCGTGTTTTGTTTTTTCCCATACTCCGTATTCAGACTTGTGGCATTCCATGCACTTGCCCGGGCCCAGATTAAACGGCTTAGCGCTTGCTGTGATGGATACAAAAACCAGTCCCAAAGCCCCCAAGAACAGGCCTAATGTGACGGTTTTTTGAAGATATTGGAAAAAAACTTTAATAAGCACCTCAGAACCCTCCCTTTTACATAGTGATATTTATCTGTTGATAACTATCTGTTTATACATGTATGCCGTTTTTGAATCCCTTTGTCGACCATTGTGTGAGCTAATTAGAGATATTTTTTGCTACAGGAAACCATATTCATTTGATGCGAACCAATGGGTGACTTCAGACAATTGCCTCTCGTTTCAGTGCTGCTGAGAAGCACCTATATTAAGAATGCTTAATTAGTTGCATCAGTGATATGGGGTATTATTCCCTTATTGATATCAGTTTATTCAGCTAGTTGGTAAAAAGTAGTCCTAGTAACACTTCCGCTATCAGGCGCGCTAAATATGGTTTTTCTTTTACACGCCAAAGGTTAAACGTTGGTTTAGCAAGCACTCTTCCATTAGTCATACGGCCTACTAGCTTATCAACACTTGACTTAAAACCCTCTACATTTGATAAGTGCAAACTGAGAAAAAGGTATTTATATTTGGAGAAAATCTAAGGTAAGGCATCCATGATTTATGTATTTGTTAAGTGCTGAAAAACTTACCTAACAAAAAAGACTTCAGCAGCTGGAAGCTCACCCATAGTAAGATCAAGAGCCCTAAAATCCACTTTAAACGTTTTATACTTTACTCTTTCGTGAAATTGATCAGCTGTTCTACAATATCGCATGCAATGTAATTAAGACAATGATCACTTAATTTTGAATCGACACAAAAACCATCGTAACTAAGATCAATTACCGTAGGTTTTTCTTTAAATGATGAAAGAAATTGTTTAACGGGCTCTAATTAAGCATTAACAATCGTAGAATTATGTGAACCCGAACCTAAAAAAATAGTTGAGATTGGTCCATGATGACAGCAAAGTTCGGTTGATTTATAAATAGGTAAGCAGAAACTCCACATAGCGAATTGATCAACATCAATTCTAGCAGACGAAAAATACCTGATGCCACTTCCACCCATCAACTCCACTTCAATTTTATCCATAGCTTTTTTGT
>CALJEW010000080.1 GCA_938074585.1 uncultured Rhodospirillales bacterium
TTAGCATTAGACGCTTTTTTGGCTACCGGATGGGGCATGTCCATGCGCGCTGCGGGGGCCAATCCAGCGATGGCCGAAGCCAATGGAATAAACGTCGGAAAGATGAAATTATACGGCGTTGGTTTAGCCAATGCTTTGACCGCGCTTGCGGGGGCTTTATTCGCACAAATCTTTGGTGCCGCAGATGCTTATATGGGTATTGGCGTTATCATTGTCGGCTTGGCATCTGTTATTGTTGGGATGTCGATTTTGCCATCAAGAACAATATTTTTAGCCACAACCGCCTGCATTCTTGGCGCTATATTGTATCGTTTGGCAGTTGCGATTGCCCTGAACGCAGATTTTTTGGGTCTTCATGCATCTGACGTACAATTGGTTACTGCGATCTTGGTCATGCTGGCGCTTATTGGGCAACAATCAGGTTCATCGCTGTTTAAGATCTTTAAAAAAGGGAGCGAAAAATGATTGAATTAAAAGATATTCACGTCACCTTTAACAAAGATACACCGCTCGAAACTAAAGCGCTTCGAGGCGTTGATTTAGCTGTTCCCAAAGGCGAGTTTTTGACCGTTATAGGATCGAACGGGGCGGGCAAATCAACATTACTGAACGTTATGGCGGGGATTGCGCCCGTTTTGCAAGGAAGCTTGCGGGTTGGTCAAAACGACATGACCAATTGGCCGGTACAAAAACGCGCGCGCTCTATATCGCGGGTGTTCCAAGACCCTAAAATGGGCACTTGTGAAGATTTAACAATACTGGAAAACTTCGCCTTGGCTTATGGACGTACAAGCCCTAGGGGGTTTAAGTTTGCTGTCGACCCCTTGATACGAACGACCGTGGCGGAGCGCTTATCGGTGCTTAAATTGGGCCTTGAAGATCGCTTGGATGATAAGGTCGGGCTGTTGTCGGGCGGTCAACGCCAAGCCGTTAGTTTGTTAATGGCAACCACTGGCGACACACAGGTTTTATTGTTAGATGAACACACCGCTGCATTAGACCCCAAAACAGCTGATTTTGTTTTGCAGATTACAAACACCATCGTTCGGGAATTAAAGTTAACCGCAGTTATGGTCACCCATTCGATGGCTCAGGCCCTAAATACAGGCGACCGAACAATCATGTTCCACCAGGGCAAAATCATATTTAATGTGGCTGGTGTGGAGCGTGATAAAATGACGGTTGAAGACTTGTTGCACCTGTTTAAGCGAGAACAGGGCGAAGAATTGGCAGATGACTCGTTGTTACTGGATTAATTACATTAAAGGATACAAAATGGCTTGGATTGAAACGGTTCCATATGAAAAATCAACGGGAAAATTACGCAAATTGTATGACCGCGTAAAAGGACCCGACAATAATGTCGACAACATTATGATGGCCCACAGCCTGCGCCCCCATTCCATGGAGGGCCACATGGCTATCTATAAGTATGTATTGCATCACACCAACAACACCGTGCCAAAATGGTTTTTAGAAACCATTGGCGTCTGGGTGAGCTTGCTGAACAAATGTAATTATTGCGTCGATCATCATTTTTCAGGTTTGGCCCGATTGCTAGATGACGATGCGAAATCAACCGACATTCGGAAAGCATTAGATACAGGAAGCTTAGATGCAGGCCCCTTTGATGAGCAACAAAAAGCAGCGCTAAAGTACGCCAAAGCCCTGACCTTAAACGCTGACCAAATCACCAAACAAGATATAGAATTCTTGCGTAAAACGGGTTTGAATGATGGCGAGATTTTAGAAATTAACCAAGTTACAGCGTATTTTTGCTACGCCAATCGAACTGTTTTGGGTCTAGGCTGCACGATCAGAGGTGATGTTTTAGGATTATCGCCCAACAATTCAAACAATGAGAACGATTGGTCGCATAATTAAATCTCAAAACACAATTACCAACTCCTTTTGTGTCCCCCAAGTAGCAACGTAGAAAGAAAATGGAGATGGTTGTTAGTTGACACTTGTCTGATAGGCACCAATGCACCTGCATAGCTGCATTGTAGTTGCGGAGAAGGAATTGGGGGGTGTTATAAGCAAGTGAGGTTAAATGATTTGTTTGTGGCAAATTAGGAAACCTATATCAACCTTGCCTTAAAGCTGGCCCGCGACCCAACCATTAGAAGCCAAATATAGACTAGTATTAAAGCCAATTCAGACAAATTGTTTGAACTAATGGGCATTTTAGAGAACTGGAAACCTTTTTAATTAAGGCGTATAATGAGATCTAATATACTATAAATTCAGAACCCTAATATCGTTTGGCTAGAGCATATGACCCGTCCCATTCCTAAAAAAACCATTGCCGATCTCCCCTTTCTACCGCCGCCTGTGATGGCTGAGCCTAACGCCATGTTGATTGATGGTGATCTGCGCTTGAATCTAAATGAAGCCCCTATTCCACCATCACAAAAAACTATAAGTGCCATGACGAACGCGCTGGTCGAAGTTGGGAAGTACCCAGACCATTCATGCGATGCCTTACAAACCGTATTATCTGATCGTTTGGGCGTTTCTAAAGAGCAATTGTTCTTTGGTGGTGGATCAGCAGAATTGTTATTGGCAACATCTTTAATAGCCATCGACCCCGGGGATGAGGTGATTGTACCCGTACCCACGTTCCCAACTTTTGGCAAAGGCGTTGCAATATCAGGCGGGCGCGCCATTGGCGTTCCGGTCAACGAATTTGGCATAAATGATGTAAAGGCCATGGTCACAGCAATCACACCCAATACCCGGGTCGTCTATGCTTGCACTCCCAACAATCCAACCGGTGGCATGTTAAATTCGGATGACATTGTGTATTTATCTCAGTCTGTTCCAGACGATATCTTGTTGTTGGTTGATGAAGCCTACCATGAATTTGGGGCCTATGATGGTGGAGCTGATTGCTTGGACATTTTATCCGAGCGCACCGGACTTTGGGCCATCACACGAACCTTCTCGAAAGCCTATTCCATGGCCGGCATGCGGGCTGGGTATGGAATTGCAAGTTCAGCCCAGTTGGCAATGGGGTATCATAAAGTGCGTGGTAATTTTACCATTAACAGGGTTGCCATTGCCGGAGCTGTTGCAGCCTATAAAGACACCGATCACCGAGATTTGTATTTGACTGAAAATGCTCATCAACGGAACCGTTTAAGCCAAGGCATTGAAAAATTAGGCTTCACTCCCTTCACATCCAGCGCTAATTTTGTAACCGCACAATCACCCCAACCGACCGAAGGCATAGTTGCCCATTTGGGAGAAAATCATATCTTGGTCCAAGCTTTAACATGGCCTGGTGTGGGGCCTTGTTTACGCATTGGCGTTGGCAATAACGACAATATAACCACCCTACTGACGGTACTCAAAAACTACTTATCTGGCACTGAATAAATCTTTAATTACTCCAAATTTACGTAAATTATTTTACATTAAGCTCATAATATTTTTAAGATTCCACATATCGGTTCTGAGTCATTACCCGTGTATCGATTACATTCAAAAGTTAACTTTGTCTAACTTCAGAACCTATGAGACAGACTAACGGCATTGCATAAGGGAGTGTTTCTGGTTCATCGTAATGACCCGTAGGGGAATGAAGATGAAACAGAAATCACAGACACGACAGACCGGTGCCACCAAGACGATCAAGGACATTCGCCGGGCGACGCGCAAACAATATTCGGCTGAAGAGAATATCTGCATTGTGCTGGATGGTTTACGTGGCGAAGAAACCATCCCAGCGCTTTGCCGGATAGAAGGCATTGCCCAGCGCATTTTTAGCCCACACGGCAGTCGCGCCAATCTTTCTTGCTGCCACTCAAGGCTACATCTTCAGACATGCCACTATAACCTGCTTATATAGCTTAAATGGCACTCTAGGTTTTTCTTTCCACACATGATAAATACCTTCTAGAGAGTTTAATG
>CALJEW010000081.1 GCA_938074585.1 uncultured Rhodospirillales bacterium
TGGATAGGTGATAACTAACGTGTGAATTTAAAGCCTGTCCAATTTGGATGCTGTAAAAAGCGTCTTAAAACTAAAAAGTGAGTTTAAACAGTTTAAGTCTAATAGTTAACCCTTGGAGGGGGATTTTAATATGAGTATTTCCAAAACTTTAACAGGTGTTGCCTTAACGGCAGGTCTGTTGGCGTTTGGTGCGACAGCATCGGATGCTGCCACCAAAATCAAACTTATGCCATATGTTTCAGGTGTAAACACGCCTTTGGCAATGGTTCAACCCGCTGGCGATGATCGTAAATTTGTTGTCGAGCAGTTTGGCCACATCAAAATCATTGATAAAGCTGGTAATCTTCTACCATCTCCATTCCTTGATATTAGAAATAAAATAGTAACGCAATTCCATGATTTTGACGAGCGTGGAGCACTTGGTTTGGCTTTCCACCCCGATTTCAAAAAGAATGGAAAATTCTATGTTTCCTATTCAACCATTCTTGATTTCCAAGGTGATCTTGGAAAGATGTTGTGGTGGGATCACACAAACGTTGTTGAAGAGTTCACCGTATCTGCGGATGATCCAAATAAAGCCAATCCAAATTCTGGACGGATCATTTCATCCATCGATTGGCCACAGTTTAACCACAACGGTCACTGGATTGGCTTTGGCCAAGACGGATACCTTTATATTTCCACCGGTGACGGCGGATATGCAAACGATTGGGGCATTGGCCACAACGTAACTGAAGGTAACGGCCAAGACCTAAGCACTTTACTCGGTAAAATGCTGCGTGTCGACGTCAACAAAACAGATGGCAACAACAACTATAGCATTCCATCAGACAATCCATTTGTTGGTAACGACGAAGCTCGCCCAGAAATCTATGCTTATGGTCTTCGCAACCCATGGCGTTGTTCTTTCGACACAAAAGGTGGCGCTTTGATCTGTGGCGATGTGCAACAGAACAGCTTTGAAGAAATCAGTGTTATCACAAAGGGTGCAAACCTAGGATGGCGTCGGATGGAAGCAACTCATTGCTTTGATTATCAAAAGCCAGACAATCACCCTTCATCATGCGACAAGGCCAAGTTGACCTTACCAGTCCTTGAGTACAAGAATTGCACAGCTCAGCCAAAAGGTTGCATGGGTATTTCTGTCACTGGAGGTTATGTAGATCGTAGCTCCGACAAAGGCTTAGCAGGCAAGTACATCTTCGGCGATTGGTCCAAGGGCTTTGCTCAAATGGACGGCCAAATCTTCGTTGCGAACATGTCTGGTGACAAATGGAGCATGGACGTTGCTGATGTAACAAACATGTCCGGAAAAATGCCTTACATCTTGGCTTTCGCTCAGGATAATGCAGGCAGCGTATACGCTTTGACATCTGTCACAACGGGTCCTAACGGAACTATGGATACTATCTATAAGGTTGTATCTGACTGATAGCTAAATACGAAAAGCGCCGCTAGTTAAAAAGCTAGCGGCGCTTTTTTGTCATTATTTTTTATACATTTATTTAGAAAGACAATATCTGTCTTGTATTTGAAAAGATGGTTACATCTGATCCGTTACTCACGATCGAACAAAGGAGTTTTACTTGATTAAAAGTCGCATAATAGTCGGGTTATCAGCACTAATGTTCATGTGGAGCTATAGTGTATTACCGGCTTCAGCAGAAGAAAAGAAAGTGTTTGTCCCCGTCGAGTTTACGTCAGCATATTTGGCTGACGGGTCTAAATTTGAAATGGGAAAAGAAATTTGGTTTGATCAATGCACTCATTGCCACGGTTATAAAGCATATCCAGGAAAAGCACCAAAGTTAAAGCCTAAGCGCTATAAACCTAGTTTCGTATATAAGCGGGTAACTAAAGGCTTTAGAAAGATGCCCGCATGGGATGAAGTTTATGACAAAGATGAACGCATGGCGGTCGTCACTTATATCATGCACAAAGATTTTTCACCATAATCAGAAAAGTGGTGAAGTTGGAAATTTTAAAGGTCAGTCTGAAAGTTAATTTTTTCGGACTGACCATATGTAGAAAGTGGTGACAAGGATTACGAAACTAGAGATCATCATTCCCATCCCTTCACGTGCTGTTTCTGTGGTCCACCAAACATCTTTCTCCCAAAAATTAGGTGTATTAGGCCAGTAAAAACCAGTAAGAACTAAAATTACGGCAACGGAAATAGAAAGCGCAGCACTTGCATCGTTGCTTAAAACCCGATCCAAACGAAAGGCTGCTAACCCAGCCCAAACAGTAGGGACGCCATAAATAAGGATCCACATGGGGCCATCAGGGTCATTGTATTGAACGCCAAGGAATGGAATCATCATGAGGAATAGTAAAATATTAAGATACTTCATAGATATGACCTTTGTTTGCTATGAATAAATAAATATACGTATAAAAAAATTTAATAGGGCAAATCATACACATAAATCAAGGGCCAACTTATGGTTATCTTGGATGATTAACAAAAACAGGGTGGAGGCTGTAATGGCAAATCAGGATATTGAGACTAAAACCGACACATCAACGCATTGGCAACGGTTTGCTGTACCCTTTGAATTTCCAGTCTGTTTTACGGAAAATTTATTTGATATAAAAAACACTACACTTGTTGATGTTTTGTCTCGTTTAGAACCTAAAAAAACTCACAAGGCATTGATTTTCTTAGATGAAGGGTTGTCAAAAGCGTATCCAAATCTAATCACCGATATTGCAGCTTACGTATCATACCAGAAAGATTTTATTGAATTGGTAACGCCGCCGATTGTTATTCCAGGCGGCGAAAAAATTAAATCTGATATCCACTTTATCGAACAGATGCAACAAACGCTCTATGATTTCCGCATTGATCGCCATTCCTATGTCATCGCTATTGGTGGCGGCGCTGTATTAGATGCAGTAGGGCTTGTTTGTGCCACGACGCACCGCGGTGTCCGCCATGTTCGTATTCCTACAACCGTATTGTCTCAAAATGATTCAGGCGTTGGAGTCAAGAATGGCATTAATTTATATGGTGCTAAAAATTACATTGGTACATTTGCACCACCCTTTGCTGTCCTTAATGATATCAACTTCGTTATGGATTTGGGTGAGCGAGACAAAATTGCGGGTATGGCTGAAGCAGTGAAAGTCGCGCTTATTCGTAACGCAGAGTTCTTTGGCTGGCTGGAGAAAAATGCAAACTCATTAGCCACGTTTAAAAAAGATGCAATGGCGACATTAATCCGACGATGTGCAGAATTGCATATGCACCAAATTGGCCATGGGGGCGACCCGTTCGAGATGGGAAGTGCGCGCCCGTTAGATTATGGACATTGGTCCGCACATAAGCTTGAAGGCCTAACCCGTTATCATTTGCGTCATGGAGAAGCGGTTGCAATTGGTATTGCCCTTGATGCGAGGTACTCCGTTTTGAGTGGGTTATTAGACGCTGGTAAAGAAGATCGCATTTGTTTTTTACTTGAACACTTAGGGTTCAAGTTATGGCATGCTGCACTTGAAAAAAGAACCCATGAGGGTGAACTTGAGTTAATGGTTGGCCTACAGGAGTTCCGAGAGCACTTGGGTGGGGAATTAACGATTACACTGTTGTCTGATATTGGCGTTGGCGTTGAAGTGCATGAAATGGACACAGAATTGGTTTTACAATCAATTCAGTGGTTAAAAGAACGACAGGAAGTTTAATGCTGGTTAACTCAGATCAATCGCTTGGTCATTTGACGTATTGCACCAACATTCACGCGGCGGAGACTTGGCCGGATGTTATCGCCGGGCTGCGCCGCCACTTGCCTGAAATCAAAGCTAAAGTATCACCAATTCATCCGCTTGGTGTTGGATTACGGTTAGCTGCAAAGGCCGCTGAAGCGCTTTGTGATCCGGCTACTTTTTCTGAGTTACAAGAATTCCTGAACGAGGGTGGTTACTACGTATTTACATTAAACGGATTCCCGTACGGAAACTTTCACAGCCAGTCCGTAAAAGAAGGAGCGTACAAACCCGATTGGACCGATCCCTTACGACTAAGTTATTCGAACACACTTTCAGACCATTTGGCTCGATTGCTGCCGGATAATATGGAGGGCTCTATCAGTACGGTTCCAGGTACGTTCAAGCCATGGATGAAGGACAATGCAAACATTATTGATACCATTGCTGACAATATTATCCAGCATGTATGGCACTTAGTGAAGCTTCGCGAGACAACTGGAAAATCAATTAATTTGGCGTTAGAACCCGAACCTTTTTGTATGATCGAAACTATTGATGAGACTATCACATTTTTCATGAAATTCTTGTACGGTGATAAAGCTGTTGCGCGATTGTCTGCACTTAGTGGGCTAACCAGTGATGCCGCATCCCAAGCGCTTCGTCGACATTTAGGCGTTTGCTATGATGTGTGTCATGCTGCTGTTGAGTTTGAAGATGCACGGGGCAGTTTAAGTGCACTGAAAAACGCTGGTATTAAAATCTCAAAACTCCAACTTAGCTCGGCTATGCGGATCCCATCTGTGGGACCTGATACTGTTCAACAATTGGGACAGATGAATGAACCGGTTTATATGCATCAGGTCGTTGAAAACAGAGGCGGAACTCTTATTCGGTACTCAGATATTCCAGAAGCCTTGAAAGAAATTGATGCAGCGCAAGGTTCGGAATGGAGAACCCATTTTCATGTCCCTATTTTTCTAGAAGAAATGCAAACCGTTGCCACTACTCAACAGTTCTTAAAAGACATATTGGCTATTCATAAAGAGCAGCCCGTTACTGAACAATTAGAAGTCGAAACGTATACGTGGGATGTTTTGCCTGAAAGTTATAAAAGCGTTGGAGTCAGTGCTGCAATCGCACGTGAGCTCACTTGGGTACAGGATCAACTTTCATAATGAATTTAAAGACGGCAATGACGCTTGGCCGGGTTTCAAACCTTCCGACAGTTTGGACCAACATGATGGCAGCAATCGCTTTAGTTGGTGCTAGCATTCCGGATTCTAGAACCTTACCAATCTTAGCAGCATTAACTCTTTTTTATATAGGGGGTATGTTTTTAAACGATGCCTTTGATGCAGAAATAGATGCTAAAGAACGGTCCGACCGGCCAATCCCATCTGGCCAAGTCAGTAAAGATACTGTTTTTGGCTGGGGCTTTGGTCTGTTGGCCGCTGGGCTTATGTTACTGATTTGGATCGGCCGGAGCTTTCCTGACAGCACAGGGATGTGGCCCGCAATTGGTGGCCTTGGGTTGGCGGCAACCATAGTTGCTTATAACCGTAATCATAAGGGCAACCCCATTAGTCCTGTCATCATGGGGTTATGTCGGGTCTTTGTTTATATAACTACAGGGCTTTGTTTTACTTTGATGCTCGGCCATCCCATGTTGGTGGGTTGCCTGTTGATTCTGGCGTATTTGATTGGCTTAACCTATACAGCCAAACAGGAAAATCTTGGCCATGTAAAAAACCTATGGCCACTCCTCTTTTTAGGAGCCCCTGTTATATATGGCGGCATACTTGTAACTGACAATCTCGATCTATTACCTTTCTGGGGCCTGTTTACAGTCTGGGTATTGGTGGCTCTGTTTTTCGTTAAGCGGCGCGGGCCTGGCGATATTCCACGTGCCGTCGTTAGTTTGATTGCGGGCATGTGCTTGCTAGACGCACTTTTAATAGCAAGCACGGGGCAGCTGTATTTTGCAGTTGTTGCTGTTGGTGGCTTTGTTTTAACTTTAATCTTTCAAAAGTTCATTTCCGGAACTTAAGCATCCCCATCAAAAACGTGATCAAGAACTAGTTTCTTAAATTCCGTCGCATGAATAGCGCCGTTGCTTAACAAATCAGCGCGAGAGCTAATAATCATCGGGCCATCATTAGGATTATCGGTTAAGCGCCCGTGTGCGCCCTTTACTTGTTTGGTGTCTTTCAAAGAAATGACGTCTAACAAGTTGCGAAAACCCATTTTACGTTTGGCTAATTTCCAAGCCATCGTCAACATTGGGAATTTTAGTTCTGGGTCAACGAAAAGCTCAACCGGATCATATCCGGGCTTGCGATGAATATCGACGGTGCGTGCATAATCGGGCGCTTTTATATCATCAAGCCAATAGTAATAACTAAACCAACGATCCGGGTTGGATATGGCAACCAGTTCACCAGCCCGAGAATGGTCTAATCCTTCAGCCTTTTTACCGTCTGCATCTAAAACCCGCTCAACCCCATCTAATCCTTCGATCAGCTTTTTAACTTCGTCTATCTGTTCCGGTGACTTTACATAGATATGCGCAATTTGGTGATCTGACATGGCAAATGCATCGGATGCGCCCGCATCAAATACATCGCGGCCCATTTCATCACGGACTTGTATTAGACCTGCTTTGCGCAAAGCTCGGTTTATATGAATCGCGTCAGTAACAGGTGTAATGCCGTATTCGGATACAACAATAACTTGGCGATCATCGCGCTCAGCCGCTTCAATCAAATCACCACAAAGATCATCAATCTCTTTCAAATCTTTTTGAATGCGTGGGTGATCAAGATCCGGCCCCAAGCGTTGAAGATTGTAATCCAAATGGGGAAGATAGCTGAGCGTTAGAGTTGGGTTTCGGGTTTCCATAATATGTTGTGTGGCTTTTGAAATCCACGCGCTGGAGGTGATATCTGCCAATGGTCCCCAGAATTTGAACAAAGGAAATTTACCAAATTTGGCATCTAGTTCATCACGCAATTCTGTTGGATAGGTGTAATGGTCCGGAATTTTACGTCCATCCGCCGGGTACATAGGGCGGGGCGTAGCACTCCAATCTGCAGTTGAGTACATATTGTACCACCAAAACATTTTGGCGCAGGTGAATTCCGGGTTTCTCTTTTTCCCAGCATCCCAAATTTTTTCACCATGGACCAGCTGATTGGGCTGTCGCCATAAAAGAACTTCCGCCAAGTCTTTGAAATACCAGCCGTTGCTAACAATGCCATGTTCAGATGGCATCAAACCCGTAACTAACGTCGATTGAGCTGTGCAAGTTACAGCCGGCATAACGGTTGTCAGTGGACGTGATCCACCGCGTTCTGAAAGACGTTTTAAGTGCGGTGTATGTGGCCCGACAAGCGATGGCGACAATCCAACAACAAGTATAACTAATGTAGATTTCATATTAGTTATTAATAAGAAATTTCCAACATTTAGCAAGAGGATATAAGCAAGTTTTTAAGTTGATTTTGTATATAAATGACAAAACTTCTGAAGAAGGTTAGGTGATGGGTTTTCACCACAGTTAGTAAGTGTCTGCTTCGGATTGGTTACAATTCCGGCTCTCAACGAGTGGCCAAAGTAGTTCTTTGGTTTAAGCCCGATATATTTAACTCGATCTTTGATGATGCTCGATATTGTGCGTGTAGAAAGTGGTTTCTTTCAGATGATGCCATATCGCGTTGTGGATTGAAACAAGAAGCCCGTTTCAACTTTGAAAATATATAACCAATGTTCACAAGCTTGAACCGGGCAACAATGGAGAACCACCAAAACTGACAATTCTCGCCATTCTGGAGGAGCCTTTACCGTTCTCCTTGTTATAGGGGGGGGCCTCCCTGCTGGAGACTTAGAAATGGAAGCTACGGGTTGTTATATAGCGAAATACTCCACTCCCTTGATGGCCACATTGAATGCATGTTGCAGAACCACCAACTAACGCCGCGCAGTTCCATTGGAGACTTCCCTCAGGCGGTCATCACGGAACTGTCGGAATATGTCTGGGTTAGCATTAGCAAGGGCATAGGCTGCGACCTTGTGGTTCAACAGAAACTGAACAAGGTATCGTTCCTTCTTTGCTCCTCTCTTATGGACTACAATTTCATCACGATAGCGCTGCAACAGATCGCCGACCGTTTGGTGGTCAAGGCTGGTTCGTGAAGGGTGCAGTCCCCGGCAGTCTATCTCCGTCTCCGTCTGCCGTCCCCATTCTAAAGCATCTGACTTCCTTCTGAAGCTGCGGGTTATTGAAGGTTGCCCTGACGGCCTTATCTGTACCTGCCATGACGAACCACGTTTTCTTAAATTAGACATACGAAATCTCCCAAGCACTGTGCCAAAACTGTGCCAAATCGACTTCTAACGATGATTTTGAGGCGTCAACGACAGCTAAGTCATTGAAAGAAATGGTGCCGCTTGGGTGACTTGAACACCCGACCCCCGCATTACGAATGCGATGCTCTACCAGCTGAGCTAAAGCGGCTTTTGAAAATGTGCGCAAATTAGCATTCCCGATACTTCTGTCAAGCCTATGCGTCCTTAATTGGAGGGCGACGTCAGTTCTTATTGGTTCATTTTCGAAAAAACCGAAAATAAAACGAATATTATTGCAAATGGTGAATTGCCAAACCCCGCGTAGACAGTTTAATGTCAGCATTATAAAATTGTACCATGACATTTACGAAAAGCTGTTATTTAAAACATAACAACACCGTATGGAGAACTAATCTGTTTGGGCGTCTAACGTTTGATCAGAATATCTATTTAATCAGGGAGAGAAAATTATGCGTTTTACGAATAAACTAGCTTCACATTTTGTCGCCGGACTGGCATTTGCTGGATTGGCGCTATCTTTAAATCCGGTTCAGGCCGCAGAATGCGCACGCGGAACGCTTGATGCTCGCTATTGCGACGTTGACGGCGACTTAGAAGCAGACACGCCAACTGACCCCTCTAAACTAAAAGATCCAAAAACTTTGATTTTTGCCTACACTCCGGTTGAAGACCCAGCCGTTTACAAAACAGCTTGGGCTGACTTTTTGACCCACCTTGAAAAAGAAACTGGTAAAAAAGTTAAATTTTTCCCCGTTCAGTCGAATGCGGCTGAATTAGAGGCCATGCGTTCAGGCCGCTTACACATTGCAGGCTTTAACACTGGATCAAACCCTTTGGCAGTTAACTGCGCAGGCTTTAACCCGTTTGTTATTATGGCGCGTAAAGATAATTCCTTTGGTTACGAGATGGAAATTTTAACTTATCCGGGCAGTGGCATCGAAAAGGTTGAAGACATTAAAGGCAAAATGTTAGCCTTTACATCTCCCACCTCTAACTCTGGTTTCAAAGCGCCATCGGCTATACTGAAAGCAGAATTTAACATGATCCCAGAACGCGATTTCAAACCAACATTTTCTGGCAAGCACGACAATTCAATTTTGGGCGTTGCTAACAAAGATTATCCTGCAGCTTCAATTGCCAACTCGGTTAAAATGCGGATGATTTCTCGGGGCGTGATCAAAGCGGATCAAGTTAAAGTGATCTACAAATCACAAACGTTCCCAACTACCGGTTTTGGTGTTGCGCATAATTTAAAGCCTGAATTGAAAGCCAAAATTAAAAATGCTTTCTTAAACTTTGAATGGGCTGGCACCAGCTTGGAAAAAGAATTTTCCAAATCTAAAGAAGGTAAATTTTTAGAAATGACTTACAAAAAGTTCTGGGATGTGATCCGTAAAATTGACACGGCAAACAACGTTTCCTACGCTTGTAAATAAATCCAATACAGGCGCCCCCGAATTTGGGGGCGCCGCTTTTCTTTATAAATTTTAAATGAGTTATTTATGCTTCAATTGCAAAAGCTAACGAAGCGATATCCAACCGGCGATTTAGCCTTAAGTGATGTCGATCTTGAAATTCCCATGGGCCAAGTTTTGGCGCTTATTGGACCATCCGGTGCAGGAAAAAGTACGTTAATTCGGTCGATCAATAGATTGGTCGAGCCAACGTCTGGCGCAGCTATTTTAGACGGTGAAAACTTAACCTCATTGAGCGCTGGGAATTTGCGCAAAGCGCGCCGCCGCATGGGCATGATTTTTCAAGAATACGCGTTGGTTGAGCGTTTGAGCGTTATGGAAAATGTATTATCTGGGCAACTGGGGTACGTTGGATTTTGGCGTAGCTTTTTACGTAAATTTCCACAAAGCACTATTAATGAAGCCTTTCGATTATTAGAGCGCGTTGGTCTTGAGCATATGGCCGACAAACGCGCTGATCAATTATCCGGTGGCCAGCGCCAGCGAGTTGGAATTGCCCGCGCCCTTATTCAAGACCCAAAATTATTACTAGTTGACGAGCCAACAGCATCGCTAGACCCCAAAACATCACGTCAAATCATGCGCTTGATTTGCGAACTCTGTGACGAGCGTGGTTTGTCGGCGATCATTAATATTCACGATGTTGCTTTAGCCAAAATGTTTGTCCCCAGGGTCATTGGCCTCAAATTAGGAAAAATGGTTTTCGATGGCGGACCCAACGATTTAACCCCTGATGTTTTGACCGATATTTACGGCGAAGAAGATTGGGAAGCAACGATTGAAAAAGTCGACGACGAAGATGAAGAAACTGCATAATGAGTGAAGCAAGCTTAGCCTTAGGGCGTACCTGGAAACGCCCACCTATAATCTCGAACCCCATTTTACGTTGGACTTTAATCATAGGTGCGCTGGTATATTTGATAGCTGCAGTAATGACAATCGATGTTAATTGGAGCCGCGTTTATGAGGGTTTAGAGCGTGGAAAAAAATTTATTCTCGCATTCTCGAACCCAAATTTTTCTGACAGATGGACCGACATTCACGAAGGCATGCTGGAAAGTATAGTTATGGCTCTTGCATCAACAGTTGCTGGGATCATTATTTCTATTCCCATCGGTTTGGGTGCTGCCCGAAACATCGCACCGTTGCCCGTCTATTTAATTTGCCGTGGGATTATTGCGTTATCGCGAGCCTTACATGAAATTATTGTAGCTATTTTATTAGTTGCAGTTTTTGGCTTTGGTCCCTTGGCGGGTTTCTTAACTTTATCCTTTGCGACCATTGGGTTTTTATCAAAATTGTTGGCTGAAGATATTGAAGACACTGACAAATCTCAAGCGGAAGCGATTAAGGCGACCGGGTCGAGCTGGTTGCAATGGATCAATTTTGGCATCCAGCCACAAATCATGCCGCGCTTAATCGGCTTATCTATTTACCGGCTTGATATAAACTTCCGGGAATCCGCCATTTTGGGTTTAGTCGGAGCAGGCGGCATTGGCGCAACATTAAACACCGCCTTTGATCGCTATGAATTTGATACAGCAGCCGCAATCATTATTATTATAATTGCCATTGTAATGGTGCTTGAAAACACATCCACCTTTATTCGGGGAAAGTTGCAATAATGGCTATAAAACAAACAACTGATGGTATAAAAATTTGGGCCCGCCGGAACACAAAAGAGCAATTTACAAATTGGATCATGTGGTTTGTTGGAACAGCAATCTTTATGTATTGCTGGCAAGGGATTTCGGCAGAAACGGATTGGGATTTTTTCTGGGATGCTCCTGAAATTGCAGTTGATATTAGCTCACGCGCAATGCCGCCCAAATGGGATTATATGACTAGCCTTTGGGTCCCTTTATGGGACACCCTAAATATAGCTACGATGGGTACCTTCCTGTCTTTAGTAATGGCAATCCCCATCGCCTTTTTAGCAGCTCGCAACACAACACCCGATAAATACATCATTCGCAATTTAGCACTTTTGATTATCGTTTCATCGCGTTCGATTAATTCTTTAATTTGGGCCTTGCTGTTGGTTTCTATAATTGGACCCGGCGTATTCGCGGGGTTAGTTGCTATATCACTTCGCTCGATCGGATTTTGTGCTAAACTTTTGTACGAAGCGATTGAAGAAATAGATGAGAAACAAGTTGAAGCTATTACAGCAACCGGTGCCAGCCGATGGCAAGTTATGGTGTTTGGTATTTTACCCCAAATCATGCCGGCGCTGGCAGGCATCACCGTTTTCCGTTGGGATATTAATATTCGCGAATCGACCGTACTTGGTTTAGTTGGCGCAGGTGGTATTGGACTTCAAATGCAAGGCTCGTTAAATATTCTTGCATGGCCACAAGTTTCCTTAATTTTACTTGTTATCCTAATCGCAGTTTTGATTAGCGAATGGGTTTCAGCAAAAATTCGGGGCGCTATTATCTAAAGCAAAACCGCGGCAAAAGGTCACATTCTCGAACGTGGCTTTGCGATAATACATAGCGCGCCAAGGCCCTATATTAAATCACAAAGCCTTTAGGTAATCCGGCTTCTTCTAAAAATCCATAGAGAGTATCGTTCGGCAAAGCTTGTTTTATGATCTCTCTGCAGTGCATCAATTCACCGATATCAATACCTGTCCTTAAACCTTGCGCTTCTAACATATGGACTAAGTCTTCTGTTACTATGTTACCGCTGGCGCCGGGTGCAAACGGGCACCCACCGAGCCCCGCAAAAGAGCTATCTAATCGCGTCGCCCCCGCCTCAATGGCTGCAAACGCATTCGCTAATCCAAGGCCGTAGGTATTGTGCAAATGAACTCCATTTAAAGCGTCATCCACTTCAGCTTTTGTTAATTTAAACAAACGCTGAACTTGCTTAGGGTTGGCGTACCCACACGTATCAGCCAAGATAACTGAATCGGCTCCGGCCTCTATGCAAGCAACGGCTGTTTCTAAAACATCACGCTCTGAAATCTTACCTTCAATTGTACACCCAAACGCGGTCGCTAATCCAGCTTCGATTAAAGGTCGGTACTCGCCTTCCAATTGATCACGCGCATCACATACTTGGCGAAAGTCTTCAATCATTTCAGCCCTCGTCTTCCGAACGTTGGCTCGGCTGTGACTGTCGCTAATTGAGACTGGCAGAATGACTTTATCAACAAGCGAACCAAAGGCATTTTCTGCACCCCTGAAATTTGGCGACAAAACACTTACTTCTAAATTCTTTTCTGACAGAGAATGAGCAACCACCTCTTTGGCATCTTCCATGCCGCGAATAACCTTAGGCGGTACAAACGAACAAACCTCTATCGCACACATTCCGGCTTTTACAGCCTGAGAGATCCAGGCTTTTTTAGCTGCCGTCGTCATTACATTTTTGGCATTTTGCAAGCCATCGCGCAGGCCAACTTCGCAAATCGTTATATCAATATCCGCTGATGTATTCATTTTCATTTCCTTCTTTGACGCACCCGCAAAGGCTCTATAATCTGCTTTCCATGACTGAAATACAAGATACAGAAACTGCACCTCTCCCGCTAACCGGCATTCGCGTCGTTGAGTTTTGTCACATGGTAATGGGCCCCACCTGCGGTATGATTTTAGGTGATCTGGGTGCTGAAGTCATTAAGATAGAACCCTTAAAAGGAGATACAACCCGACGATTAAAACGCCAAGGCGCTGGGTTTTTTGCAACCTATAACCGCAATAAAAAAAGTATTTCTCTAGATTTAGCATCTGACGAAGGAAAAAAAATTGCCCGACTATTGGTTGCAACGGCGGACGTACTGGTTGAAAATTTAAGGCCCGACGGCATGGCCCAAATAGGCTTTGGCTATCAGCAATTAAAATCTGAATTTCCAAGCTTGATCTATTGTTCGCTAAAAGGGTTTTTACCCGGCCCCTATGAGAACCGAAAAGCACTGGACGAAGTTGTTCAAATGATGGGTGGATTGGCTTACATGACAGGCCCAACGGGTCGACCACTGCGGGCTGGTGCCAGTGTGATCGATATTATGGGCGGCATGTATGGGGTCATTGGTATTCAAGCGGCATTGCGCGAACGTGAAAAAACAGGAAGCGGGCAAGAAGTTTCTGCCGCCCTGTTCGAGACCACAGTTCATGCCGTTGCTCAACATATGGCGCAATTTGCGGTCACCAATGAGCCCCCATTGCCAATGCCAGACGGGTTTCGGGCGTGGTCGGTTTATGATATTTTTGATACTGCTGATGATAGCCAAGTTTTTATTGGTGTGGTCAGTGATACCCAATGGAAAATCTTTTGTGATGCTTTTGACAAGCCGCATTTGATGAGCAACCCAGATTACGAGACCAATGCAGAACGCTATTATTTGCGATCTGAATTCATGCCCGAACTGAAATCCTTATTCGCAACGTATCGAAAATTTGATTTAATGAGAAAATGTGAACGCATTGGACTACCGTTCGCGCCCATCACCAAACCCCACGAGCTTTATGACGATCCGCATTTAAAAGCATCGAAAGCCATCTTAAATTTAAATTTACCAACCGGCACAAAAGTAGGAGTCCCCGGATTACCCCTCAGAATGGGTGGCCGTAAATTTGGTGTCCGTTATGATTTACCGGGGGCTGGAGAGCACGGTCCAGAATTGGCCCGTGAATTAGGAATGACGGAGACGGAAATCGAGCAGCTGATCAACAATGGAATTTTAAAAATAGGCGATGGGCTTGTTTAGTGCAGTTACCCAAACGCACACACATCATGTTCTGAATCTGTCTCATTGTGTAAAAATGTAAAAGATAAATATCCCCCGAGTATCACCTTCGTTACCAGTCGGTAATTCACTATCAAAACTCAGATTAAGTCCCGGTGCTTCAAGCCCTTAAATACATACTTCTGTATTTGAAAATGGTAATTCAAAATCTACGTTTACCGCCATATTGAAAAATGATGAGTGTTTACCAATCCATCCACCACACCATCCAATTTGATCCGTCAATACTGAAATCGTTTGGTTTCGATCCATCTTTGCTGTAGTATTATTTGGGTAGAAATGTCATTTCATCGATTTCAGCTCCACATCCAATGGACGTGTTATGGCTAGTGAATTTTGTGTTTCAGGCATTCCCTGATCATTAATGCCTGCCACGTGCAACGGGCGGCGCCAACTGAATGTATTAAAGCCACCACAATGACCGCAATTGGACATCCAATCGGGGATTGTATTCCCACAATCGCCGCAAACCCACGCGGCTTGGCTGTCGACAATCGTTGCCCGCGATAGCCAGGCATGAACCTTTGTCATATCGCCGTGCTCGCCCTCTTCTAGTTCAGCCCATAATCGACAAAGCCTAGAATCTAAGGCGTCTGAATTCAGGCTTTCAATATCTTCCAATTGATGTCGGGCTACACCCCAAAGTGACGCAGCTAAATGAGCCCGAACTCGTGCGACCTGGCTTTCAATATGGCTGGTATTTATTTTACTTAACTGTTCGGTCCAGCGCACACGGGCCAACCCATCAGCTGTTTCACCAGTCTGCCAGTAAATTTCTAACAAGCTTGGATGCGGAGCCAAACTCCACGTTTTTTCAATCAACATACGAGCTTTTTTGACTTGGCCCTTTTTGATTAACGCCGCGGCAAAAGCGCCAATAGCGGGCGCAAAAGTCAAATCACTATCTGTAGATTTTTTAAATTGATCAAACGCTGCAGCTTCATCACCAGTTTTTTTGGCATCAAGACCAAGCTGATAATAAAGCACTGCCCGACGGCTTTTACCTTCACTTTTCCCAATCGTTTTATTACGTACCAATTCATCCGCTGTAACGCGAGCTTCGAGCCATAAGCCTTCGCGGGTTTGCAGATCGAATAAGTGATTGGCGACCCAATCGCTTTTAGGTCGCAATCGATAAGCTCGGCTGGCTAAATTCAGCGCTTCGGATGTGTCGCCACGTTGAACAGCTTGGCCCAACAATCCACGAATTCCTAAAAACTCTGTTTCAGAGTTTTCTGCCATGGCTTTAAAAAACGTCTCGGCTGCTTTTTCATCGCCGTTCAACTGTGCGGCTTGCGCAGAAAGCAACATGGTCAACGGAGGCTCGTTTAATAAAACTTCCACTCTCTTAACGCTTCGCATGGCTTCTTCCGCATCACCGGCAGACACAGCAACCATTCCTTTAGTTAGCGCTTGATATCCTTGCTGTTTACGGCGTTGGCGCCACGCACCTGTCATTTGTGTGGGCGCACGACGCAAAAACAACCAAACGCGATAACTCAATGCTGTCGCGAAAGTGATGCCGATAATTGAGCCAAATAAAACAGCAATAGATGTCTTAATACGGTATCCTTGCCAATCGAGAACAACGCTTCCCGGTCGATCAAGCAACCACGCCAGGGCAAAAATACCAACCGAGACAATAAACAAAAACCATAAGGCTCTAAGCATTCCGGTCTTCCATTATTTCTTTCTCAACGCCACAAGCGAAACGGCATAAACATGAAGACTGGCAACAGCCCGTTCCACCATCAAGCGATTTTTTGCTTGCTTTAACCAGGGTTCAGCAGTTTCGGCTGCTGGCTTAGATACAACTTTCAGTTGGTTTATTATTTTTACTGCTGCCGTAAGATCACCTTGACGTAAATGCTCTTCAGCTTGTGCGACCAACGCATCAACAGAAACGTCGTCTAATTCCGCACCTGTTTTGCGAATAGAAACCAGTGCCAATATACGTTTTTTGACACCGTCTAGCCAGCTGTTTCCAGAGCTAGCATTTCCTAAACGAACAATATCACTCGCGATTTTTGAAAATTCATCGCGCAAGGTTATGATTGTCGCAGCACCCAATTTCGCCGTTTTATCTAAAACAGATAAGGCGGCTAACATATCTGGATGGGCTTTTCCCAAGGCGATCAACACATCTATATCTTTGTCAAAAGGCTCACCTGTTACATTCGATTTCCGAAGCTGACTGACGGCCAGAATGATGGCAGCTGCATCAGAGTTAGCGCCTTCAGGTATCTGCCCAGTTTCCTCTAATATATGAACACGGCCTTCTAGTTCACCTATCAATGAGTTTATTTTTTTGGTTGAATTTGTCGCTCGCTTTTCGAATTTGCCAGAACCTTGAGCGTTTATAGTTTCTAGCTCATTCAAGCGATTGGTTAGGACACCAAAGTTATCGCCACTTTTTTCAAGCTCGGACAAACGTTGAGTAATCTGATCAATAGCGAGTTTGGTTTCACCCATTGTCGCATCACCGTTTGTTGCATAAACCAGTTTTTTTACTTCGCCAATAGTTTTTTCAATGCTGTTGAGACGCTTAAGGAGTTGTCCAACTTCGCCTTGAAGCCGGATCCGTTCTATTTTCATATCTGAAATGGCCATACTTTTAACAACGCCGCCTCTTGTTTGTGCTTCCAAAGCATCCAAACGCCCAACCATGCCTGCGACTCTTGGGTCAACAGTTGGCTTATATTCCAAAACCGGAAATTGTTCCGCCACATAAGGTGACCACATCGGCCAAGAGATATAGCCCCCTATGGCAATAACGGCCGCGGACAAAATGGCGCTCGAAACTCCAGAACCGCGATTCGTGTCAATAGTTGCCGGAGGTGTGACAACAACATAATCATCCAATGGGACTTTTACGTCTGGCTTTACAGATGAGTCCGATGCATGGATCGCTTTAGCCTTATCGGAATGCTTTGCCTTCACGGCTTTTGTATCTTTAGACACCGCTTTTGAAGATTGCGCTTTCGACGTTTTTGAATTTTTATCAGCCATCTTCCGGCTTTCCTTAATTAATCAATAGCAAACCTAATAAGCTGCGTTTACTAGTCCATCATTTATACACGTTTATAAGGCATGCATTTCACCCAACGATGATAAAGTCAAAACCCATCCTCAACAACGCATAAAAGTTCTAATTGGGTTGGTTTTGAAGCGATGACAACTGATCTCCATTTTACAACCTTTGCTTTATCAGCAACCGCCGTGCTCAAACAATACGCCGTCACATTATTAAGCATGTCTGCGCCCGGGTCCTTGCCGACACAGTGGCAAAAAATATCTGCCGTTCGGGGTGAATATAAAAGCACACCATGTAATTCATTATTTATTAAAGCAGAAATAGTCTGGTTACGTAAAGTCTTGGCGGCAACTGCATTATATAAAGCTACGCGTCTGTATTCGAATCCTGCCCTGATTAAATCGTTGCCCAAATCTCCCGCGGTTATTGTTCCAGCCACATGCAGTAATGCACCACCGTCCCTTGATAAATGGGATTGCGCCAGTTCAGCCAAATGAGAAACATCGCCGCACGCCGTTGAAATTTTCTCAAACCCATATCCCACGGCCTCACGCGCCGTCGCATCACCAACGGCAAATAAAGGAATTTGGCGTTCTGAATTATTAGCACAATATGCCCTCACACCGTTAGCGCTGGTCATTAAAAGGGCTTGAACGCCGCTTAAGTTTAAGGATGTGCCGGGGATAAGCTCGATCGAAATCATAGGGTCAATCAACGTTTCCACCTGACGCGCATAAAGTAAAGCCGCCAAAGGCTCTGCATCAACTTCGGAACGTGTAATCAGGACCTTCATAACAATATTGCCTAATTTTAAGAGAAAATATCAGGGATATTTCACGACAAAATATTTGGTCCCGCTCGGCT
>CALJEW010000082.1 GCA_938074585.1 uncultured Rhodospirillales bacterium
TTTTCAAACGGGTCCTGATATAGAACACATAGCTCTTTACGTAGATACAACACACCCAACCGTTCGGGTCGGGCATCCGCTTAGCAAAAAAAGAAACGTGACGATCGAACACTGCTTGGATTACGAATGGTTATTACCAGCTAGCGATAATCTGGGGAGATGTCACCTAGACGCTTTTTTTTTGGCTCATAACTTACCCATTCCAGAACCGGTTATTGAGTCAAACTCAACCATATTTGCAGTCAATACCATTCGCAAAAGTGACTTAATTGGCTGGCATCCCACACGTGTTATTGGCAATTCAAATGAGACTGGCCTGGTTGCGCTACCCATTGATGAAATTACGTTAACCCGAACTGTTGGCATCAGCACGCGCCGCGCCAGCGTTTTGTCACCCGCCGCATTAATGCTTATCGAAGAGTTGAAAACAGTAAGTACAGAAATGATTGAAAGCGGTATTGTTATGCCCTTATCTGTGTCTAAAGGGTAAATATTCAGTATTTAATATAATTGGCGTAAGGATTTATGTTAAATGGCAAGCAGCCCAATGACCGGGGCTGACTTCTTTAAACTCTGGCGTATCGATCCGGCATTTTTCTTCCACCAAAGGGCAGCGGGTATGAAAACGGCACCCTTTGGGTGGGTTGCTGGGGCTTGGGATATCGCCTTGTAAAACCCGGTCTTTGGCGGGGCGAATTTCTGGATTTGGGATTGGGATCGATGCGAGTAACGCTCGGGTATAAGGATGCAGCGGTGATTTGAATAATTCATCCCGGTCAGCAATTTCAACAATCTTACCTAAGTACATTACCGCAATGCGATGGCAAATTTGTGCGACAACGGCCAAATCGTGAGCAATAAAAAAGTATGATAATCCATACTCTTTCTGCAAATCCATGAACAGATTTATAACTTGGGCTTGCACTGAAACATCAAGCGCCGAAACGGGCTCGTCAGCGATAATTAGTTTGGGGTTCAGAGCAAGGGCGCGCGCAATGCCGATGCGCTGGCGCTGACCACCAGAAAACTCGTTGGCATAATTGCGCATCTGACTGGGTCGAAGGCCGACACGTTGGAAAATATCTTTGACCATATCTTCAGCTTCTTTACCCGTGGCAATACCATGTATTTGCAAAGCCTCAGCGACAATTTTACCTACAGGTATGCGCGGGTTCAAAGACGAATATGGGTCTTGAAATACCATTTGAACCTGACGCCGGTGCACGAACATATCTTGTTTATTTAGGCCCGTAATTTCAGTCCCGCTTATTTTAATTTCCCCTGATGTGGGCTCAACCAACCGCATGATAGATTTGCCCAGAGTAGACTTCCCCGATCCGCTTTCCCCAACAAGGCCCAATGTTTCGCCATCTTGCATGGAAATCGTAACGCCATCGACTGCATAGACATGGCCACTAACGCGTGAGAATACGCCTTTGCGAATGGGGAAGTGAGTTTTTAAATTTGTGACTTCGAGCAATGGAATATTAGATTTTGATTGATCAAGGGCCATCAGGAGGACATCTCCTGCCAACAAGCGGCCCAGTGACTGGGCGATTTTTCTTCGAACACGGGTTTATCTGTTCGGCACTTATCCGTGGTGAATGAACATCGATCAGCAAATGCGCACCCCACAGGTAAATCATATAGCGGTAGCACAACACCTGGAATTTCAGTTAATCGTTCATTCAAATCATCGCCGTTGGTAATTTTATCCAACCTAGGAATTGCTGTCATCAAACCGATTGTGTATGGGTGTTGAGGATTAGCGAACAGGTCCTTGACGTTAGCTTCTTCAACTTTCCGCCCGGCGTACATGACAACCACACGATCGGCGACTTCGGCAACCACCCCCAAGTCATGGGTTACCATAATGACCGCCGTCCCCATTTTTTTCTGTAGGTTGCGGATCAATAACAATATCTGGGCTTGAATGGTGACATCCAAAGCCGTTGTCGGCTCATCTGCGATCAGGACTTTAGGATCACAGGCCAAAGCAATTGCGATCATGACACGTTGGCGCATACCGCCCGACATTTCGTGTGGATATCCACCTAACCATTTTTTGGAATCAGGAATTTGCACCAAATCTAACATTTCTTGAGCTCGATTAGTTGCTTGTTTTTTCGACAATCCCATATGCTGCGTCAGCGGCTCGCTGATCTGTTTTCCAATAGTCATCATTGGGTTCAACGATGTCATCGGTTCCTGAAATATCATTGATATCTTATTGCCGCGTATAACGCGGATGCGCTCTTCTGATACTTGGGTTAAGTCTTCGCCGCCGAACATAACCGATCCACCAACAATTTTGCCAGGTGGATTGGGTATTAACCGAAGGATAGACAGCGACAATACGCTTTTACCACAGCCGGATTCTCCAACGACTGCCAATGTTTCCCCAGCGCCGACTGAATAGCTTACGCCATCGACGGCGCGCACGGTACCATCACGAGTTTCGAAATGAGTTTCCAGATTTTTTAATTCCAGAACGGGTGCTTGAGCATCCATTATTAAGCCATACCTACTTGTTTCTTTCGCGGTACCATGTCACCGGGCCGTGATTGGATCATATCTGTTAGTTCTTTTTGTAACTTTGAATACCCGAGATCGCCGAACAAATTATCCATTTCATGAGGATCATTATTAAGATCATACATCTCACCAGCTGCTGAGATTTCTTCCAAAGTGAGCTTCGCGGTTTTGGTTCTTGCGGTACGGAGTTTCAAATTTACCCCCGATCGGGATGGCCGTAAATCCCATTCATTACGTGCGAAATCTCGAGTTTCAGAACCGCTTTCTAATAAAGGCTTTAGGCTTTTACTGTGCAAATCTTGCGGCTCAGATACACCCGCATAATCATAAAATGTGGATGCCAAATCCAAAGTCGACACCGGATCATCAATAACTTTATCCACACCTACACCCGGACCACGCACAACACATCCGACGCGCAATAGACCTTCATAGAGCATGGGGCCTTTAAGCAATAAGCCGTGATCGCCCAGCCATTCACCATGATCTGATGTAAAGACAACTATCGTGTTTTCAGCCAAGCCCAATTCATCCAGCGCCGTTAAAATGCGCCCAACGTTGTGATCAATCAATGAAATCATACCGTAATAATTGGCGATGGTATGGCGCAATTTTTCTTCATTGGGCGGCGTTACCCGGGACCACTTTGCCCGGTGCGCACTTAGTTTTGCATCGGGCATATCGGGTTTGCCCTGAAGACTTTTTTCATGCCACCAAGGGCGTCGATCTAAATCACGTTCCATATGGTAGGGTAATTCAACGTCATCTGGGTGATGTAAGCGGCTCCAAGGTTCGGGGCAATCAAAGGGAGTGTGTGGGTCTGGGAACGATACCCATAGGACAAAGGGCTCGTCTTTGTGTTGTCCCAAATAGCGAACAGTCTGGTTGCCAACCCAAGTTGAATGATGCCAAGCAGCTGGCATGGCTGAATTCCACGTTTGAGGTGCACCTATATCTGGCGCTAAATGGGTTTCCCATAATTTTATTTTATCTTCCCCGCGTCCATCAGCGAAAAGCCAACGTTCATAATGTAGGGAATTGGGCGGTGGCGTTGGGCGACCGTTTGCGTAATGCCCCAGCATCATCGTTTCCATATGATCGAAGCCCATGTAGGGCCCCATCCAGTCCACGGGTAAGTTAGGTATTGTCGATTTATCTTCTGGCGTTCCGGTCGGTGCAAATGTGTGGTGTGTCGAAAAATGCGTTTTACCAACAAAGCCACTTTGATATCCAGAGCTCGCTAGTGTACGGCCAAACCCTTTTTCACCCTGTGCAACTTCTAGATCAATGCCGTTATCGCTGACACCATGGGTGCAGGGCAACAGACCAGTTAGAATGGATGATCGTGAAGGTTGGCATACAGCGTTTGGCGTAATGCAGTTTGAAAAGCGTGATCCTTCTTTTGCCATCCGGTCCAAATGCGGGGTTTTTACATTTCGGCCTTCAAACCCAAAACAATCACCGCGGTGTTGATCAGACGTAATAAGTAGAATGTTAGGTTTCTTTGTCATATCCCCCCCTTAAACAACACTGCCGCCGCGCGGGTCTAAATGATCGCGCACACCGTCGCCTAGTAAGTTAAATGCAATCATAGTCAAAAATAGAAATCCACCCGGAAACAGAGATATCCAAGGAGCGAAGGTTAGAAATTCGTTACCCTTGGCAATCATGCCTCCCCAGCTGGGTGTTGGTTCTTGTATGCCCATCCCCAAAAAACTAAGCGTTGATTCGGTCAAGATAACGTTCCCCAACAATACTGAAGCCAATACAATAATAGGGCCGATGCAATTGGGTAACACATGAGCAAAAACAATACGGGCATTGCTCATACCTAAAGCATGGCACGCCGTCACATAATCCTGCGATTTTACGCTTAGAACCGAGCCCCTTGCGACCCGTGAAAATTGGGTAATTCGCCGAATAGATAAAGCCAGAATAATCGATGGAACACTTGGTCCCAATATACTAACCAATGCTAGCGCCATTACGATGCCCGGAACGGACATAAAAATTTCAACAAGCCGCATGATGACTTCATCAACCCAGCCGCCGACATATCCCGATATGGCACCTAATGAGACCCCCGTAACCAATCCAAATAAAACCGTAACAAGTCCAATCGATAAGGATGTTTGTGCACCATACAAAACACGAGAAAAAATATCACGACCCGCTTGATCAGTTCCCATTAAATGGGGCCAACCAGGTGCAGATAATCCTCTGGCAGGATCAACGACATCATACGGAAAAGGTGCTATCCAAGGAGCAAGGATTGCCAGCACAATTAAAAACATCGTTAAGCCAAAGCTGAACTTATTTAATTTTAGCTCCAGAAACTTATTGGAGCTTTCGGCAAATAAGGACCAACCACTTCGGTATCCTGAATCATCCGATGGCATTGGTATTTGCGTGTGAGTTGTATCGGTCATATGCGGATCCTAGGGTCGATAATCATATATAACAAATCGACCAGCAGATTTGACAAGGCAAAGGCAACACCAATAACCAACACGGCTCCTTGAATGACCAAAATATCTTTTTCGTAAATGCCTTCAATTAATAAACTTCCCAGCCCCGGAAGCGAGAATATAAATTCTACAGCGACGGCCCCACCCATCAGATTTGCAAACTGAAAGCCAATGACGGTGATTACAGGATTAATCGCATTTCGAAGCCCATGAACCATATAGACCCGCCATCTGCTCAGGCCCTTTGCCGTGGCTGTGCGGATCATATCGTGCGATAACACCTCTAGCATGCTTGAGCGCATCATGCGGGCAATCAGTGCAGCGGGATGAAGAGCGATTGCCATGGTTGGAAGGGCCATCGCTTTCCAGCCAAATTCATCAAACGAACCATTGACCGGAAAGATGGGTATGGCAACGGCAAAGCACAGCATTAAGACCAACGCGAACCAAAAAGTCGGCGTGCTAACCCCAATGATTGCAATCATGCGCGCGATGTAATCGCCAGTACGACCTTTGAATACGGCTGAGACAATTCCCAGCGATATACCGACAACAATAGATACCGACATGGTCATCACTAAAAGCAACATAGTGGTCGGCAAAGCTTCAAATACCAATTCCGAAACTTCGATGGTGCTAACGTATGAAGTGCCAAAATCCCCCTGCAAAGCGCGAGTTAGCCAACCGACGTATTGAACAAGTATGGGTTTGTTTAGGCCTAATTCTTCACGGACGCGTTCAAGTTCTTCGGGTTCGACGGAAGAATACCCTTCCAAATCTAGCCCCATGGCTGCGATAGCCGGATCGCCCGGCGACATATGACCGAGCATGAAGGCCAGCGTCGCGACGCCCAGAAGTGTCGGAATTGAAAATATCAATCTACGAAGAAGTACTGTCGTCAGCATGAAGGGGCCTGCCTAGTAAAATGCAGTGAATTAGGAGTCACAATTCGATTGTAAGAATAAAAGTCCCCCGTCCGCAACCTCACGCAAACGGGGGCGGGAGATTTACTTGTCGATCCACACCCGACGAAGATCTTCGCGACCCTTTAGTTTGCCAGTCTTGAAGTTCTTAATATAAGACTGACGCGCGGTGCGATGGTTGCGGTAGTTCAAGTAGATATAAGGCACATCGTCAAATACAATTTTTTGTAATTCGTTAATCTGCGCCTTAACCTTTAATGGGTCTTCGGTTTTGACGATCTCGTTCGCCAATTCATTAGCCCGAGCATTTTGAACACCACCTTTTTTATTGTAGTAGGTAACATTATTACCACCACCTGAGGAATAAAGGTCCCAAGCGTAGTCTTTCATGTTCGGCCCACCCAGCATTTGCCAAAGTGCCATTTGGTAGTTTCCAGAACGCATGTTGGCAAACATTTGGCCGCCAGAAATATTTTTGACGTTCAACTGTACACCAACGGCTTTTAATTGTGCCTGCAACAAAATGCCCCGCTGAACATGGGCACCACCCGATCCTGTTTCTAGTTCTAACACTAATTTCTTGCCGCCCGGCCCATATCCGGCATCAGTCAACAAGGCCTTTGCCTTTTGAACGTTCTGGCGAATGGGTGATAGATCACCCGCTTTTGTGAAACCAGGGTGCCACGGCGGGAAAATACTTTCGATCATTACGCCCGCTTTGGAATAAACGTTGTCGATTAATTCCTGACCGTTGACGGCGTATTGAATAGCTTGGCGTACCCGTTTGTCTTTCAACAATGGGTGGCGCGTATTGACAGGAAGAAGTGTCAGTGTTGACGCCTTACCTTCATCAACAATGATATTTTTATCTTCAGCCAATTGTGGGAATTGTGATTCAGGAAAAGTGTTAATGACATTCAATTCACCTTTTTTGAGCGATAGAATACGAACACTGCCGGACTTGATTGTGCGCGCTTCAAAGCCATCCAAACAAGGCTCTCCTTTCCGGTAGTAATTGGGATTTCGTTTCAAGCCGAGCATTTTTTTGGCCTGAAATTTATCAAACACGAACGGACCCGTACCCGAAGCACCCTTAATTCCGTACTGCTTTCCTAATTTAGCCACGGCTGTTGGTGATGCAATGCTTAACGAGCTTGCTACACCCCATAAAAAAGAAGGCCAGACTTCATTTAACTCAATTTTAACTGTATGAGA
>CALJEW010000083.1 GCA_938074585.1 uncultured Rhodospirillales bacterium
AGTATGAGAAAAGGCCTATGAGCACGCCTAATGGTGTTCTGAAAGAGTATTTTGAGCTATTTTTTAAGGAATGTTAGTGGTGTTTTAATAACCCTAAACTGCAAGCGTAATTAAGAATAATAAAACAGCGGGTTAAGCAGTATTTAACGAAAATTTACGGTTACTATAACGTAATAGCATGCCTGGGAGGAGAAAATTGCTTAAATTGGTTAAGTTTTGGCTTTTGAACGAAATGATCGCTGGACTTGCTGGAAATTACCGAAGAATTGTGGTGAATCAGGCATAGTAATTTCTAATAACAGTTCGATTTTATAAGCCTTTAGGAGAATGCACGTGGCCATTACTGGACAAGATACCCTAAATACCCGCCGTACGCTTAATGTTGGTGGTAAAGAATTTGAATACTTTAGCTTTAAAGCAGCAGAAGACGCGGGCTTGGGCGACATTTCAAAACTACCGCATACATTGAAAGTTTTGTTGGAAAACCTGTTGCGCTATGAAGATGGACGCACGGTTACTGTTGACGACATCAAAGCCATGGTTGGTTGGTTGAAAGAAAAAAAATCAACTCAGGAAATTGCATACCGCCCAGCGCGTGTTTTGATGCAAGATTTCACCGGCGTTCCCGCTGTTGTTGATTTGGCCGCCATGCGTGATGCTATGGCCGCAATGGGAGGTGATCCGGATAAAATTAACCCGCTTTCAACATGTAACTTGGTCATTGATCACTCTGTTATGATTGATGAATCCGGCACAAAAAATGCCATGGCACATAACATTGAAAAAGAATTTTCCCGTAATGGCGAACGTTACACCTTCTTAAAGTGGGGTCAATCGGCTTTTGATAACTTCACGGTTGTCCCTCCGGGAACCGGAATTTGTCACCAAGTGAACTTGGAATTTTTAGCCAAAACCGTATGGACCCAAGAAGAAAATGGCCGCACTATTGCGATGCCTGATACATTGGTTGGCACGGATTCACACACAACCATGGTCAACGGTATGGCCGTTCTGGGTTGGGGTGTTGGCGGTATTGAAGCGGAAGCTGCAATGCTGGGTCAACCGGTATCGATGGTTATTCCTGAAGTTGTTGGTTTCAAACTCACAGGATCTCCAAAAGAAGGCACAACAGCAACGGATTTAGTGTTGCGCGTTGTTGAAATGCTGCGTGCACACGGTGTCGTTGGTAAGTTTGTTGAGTTTTATGGCTCTGCTTTAGACGAGCTGTCATTGGCTGATAAAGCGACAATCGCGAATATGGCGCCTGAATATGGCGCAACATGTGGATACTTCCCGGTTGACGCTGAAGTGCTCAAATATATGGAGCTTACGGGCCGTGACCGTGGTGATTTGGCTTTGGTTGAAGCGTATGCGAAAGAGCAAGGCTTGTGGCGTGATGCTAATACGCCTGAAGCTGAGTACACATCTACTCTTGAACTTGATATCTCAACCATCGTTCCCGCGATTTCAGGGCCAAAGCGCCCGCAAGATCGGATCAATTTGATGGCATCAGCGTCTGCGTTTGATACCACACTAAAAACTTTAGCCGGGGTTGATGCGCCGCGCAGCGTAAGCGTTGAAGGGGCTGACTATAGCATGGATGATGGTCATGTTGTTATTGCATCAATTACATCATGCACAAACACATCAAACCCAGCCGTTTTAATTGCAGCCGGATTATTGGCGCGCAATGCCGTTGCCAAAGGCTTGAGTGCTAAGCCTTGGGTTAAAACATCTTTGGCTCCGGGATCTCAAGTTGTTGCGGATTACTTGGATAAAGCCGGTCTGCAGGGTGATTTGGATGCTCTTGGATTTAACATCGTCGCTTTTGGATGTACCACATGTATTGGTAACTCTGGTCCATTGGCAGCACCAATTGCAGCTGCGATTGAAGAAAAAGATCTGACGGTAACAGCAGTTCTTTCTGGTAACAGAAACTTCGAAGGCCGCATAAGCCCCCACGTAAAAGCGAACTACTTGGCATCTCCGCCGCTTGTTGTGGCCTATGCCATGGCCGGAACCATGACATTGGATTTGTATAACGATCCATTGGGCCAAGATCAGAATGGCAACGACGTTTATTTGAAAGATATTTGGCCTTCAAATAAAGAAGTTAGCGATACCATGATGGCGAGCCTAACCCGCGAAATGTTCGAAAATCGGTATGGCAACGTGTACGAAGGACCAAAAGAATGGCAAGCTATTTCACAGTCTGGCGGGACAATCTATGATTGGCCAGAAGGATCTACATACGTCAAAAATCCACCTTACTTTGAAAACATGGGTCCAGACCCCCGTGCTGCTGAGGATATTGCGGGTGCGCGCCCCTTGATGATTTTGGGCGATTCAATCACTACCGATCATATTAGCCCAGCCGGTGCGATCAAAAAGGACAGCCCAGCGGGTCAATACTTGCTTGAGTATCAGGTTCGTCCGGAAGATTTTAACTCATACGGCGCACGGCGTGGAAACCACGAAGTGATGATGCGCGGCACCTTTGCTAATATTCGTATCAAAAACGAAATGGTTCCAGACACAGAAGGTGGGTTCTCTAAGCACTATCCATCTGGCGACGACGGCAGTGTGTTCGATATTGCCATGCGCTACAAAGAAGAAGGTACGCCATTGGTTGTCTTCGGTGGCAAGGAATATGGCACTGGATCAAGCCGTGATTGGGCCGCTAAAGGGTCGGCATTGTTAGGCGTTCAAGCGGTTATTACAGAAAGCTTTGAGCGTATTCACCGGGCTAACCTGGTCTTTATGGGAATTCTTCCGTTGGTCTTTAAAGATGGTGTTACCCGTAAATCCTTAAAGCTAGATGGTTCTGAAATGGTCGATCTGACTGGTATCGAAGGTGGTATCAAACCGGGCATGGATGTTCAGTGCAAGATCACCAGAACCGATGGGTCGACAGAAGATGTTGCCCTTCATTGCCGTATTGATACATTGGATGAAGTTGACTATTACCTACACGGCGGTATTTTGCAGTATGTGTTGCGCAATATGATGAAAGAAGCTTCTTAACTTTATTTTGAAATTATAAGATTACAAAAAGGCCCAGATGTAAAAATCTGGGCCTTTTTGCTTTCTATATGGGTCACGTGAAAAACGTTTGCTTCGCATACCTTAATAGCAGGTGATTCGTGTTTATCAGTCGGCTTCTATATGAATGTTGGCAGGAAACGTTTAATAACCTATGCCTTCAGCGCCTTCGTATGGGTTGCTTTACCTGAGACGCAGCTGTGATCGTAATTGGTGGGTTACTCAACGAGAGCAGAGCGCACTTCGCTCACAAGAAAGTCCCGCAAAACAACAATGCGCTTCGACTTCCGAAGCTCTTCTGGGTAGACAAAATACGCATCTATACTTGGCCCCCGCAATTCAGGAAGAAGTTCGACTAAGTTACCTCCTTCACGGCTCATATAATCAGGCAAGGCCCCAATGCCAAGGCCACTTTGAACAGCCCTGAAAATGCCATAAATACTATTCACTTGTAAAATGGGGCGGCGCTTAACGTTGTCTTTCGTTCCTGCTTCCAACAACCAATTCAAATTAAGGACTGGCGGTCTGGCATCATCACCATAGACAATTAAGTCATGATCATCCAAACCCTGTGGTGTTTGTGGAATTCCTCGTTCTTCTAAGTATTCAGGTGCAGCATAGACATGGTAGCGTAGATTAAATAAATGCCTTTG
>CALJEW010000084.1 GCA_938074585.1 uncultured Rhodospirillales bacterium
GACCTGACCATTCAAGTCTTGACGCAAGCCCGTGAAGAGTTAATAAAACGATCTTTTGAAGCAGTCCGGGGTGCAAAAAATTCGATTATCCATTTGTACAACTCAACATCGACCTTACAGCGTAAAGTCGTTTTTCGCCAGGACCGCGAAGGCATAACTAAAATTGCTGTAGAAGGCGCTAAAGTAATTAAAAAATTAGCCTCCGAAGCCCCTGCCGAAGATAATATCCGTTTTCAGTATTCGCCGGAAAGTTTCACTGGGACGGAACTGGATTACGCAAAAGAAGTTTGCGATGCGGTTACTGAAGTTTGGCAACCCACACACGACAACAAAGTCATATACAACTTGCCGGCTACCGTCGAGATGTCATCAGCTAACATTTATGCAGACCAAATTGAATGGATGAATCGCAACTTAAATAAACGCGATTGTATTATTTTGTCCCTGCACCCTCACAACGACCGGGGCACAGGCGTTGCGGCGGCTGAATTGGGCCTGATGGCGGGTGCGGACAGAGTTGAAGGAACGTTGTTTGGAAACGGCGAGCGTACGGGCAACGTTGATGTGGTAACGTTGGCTATGAACATGTTCACCCAAAACATTGACCCTCAATTAGATTTCTCCGACATTAATGATGCAATGCGGGTTGCCGAATATTGCAACCAATTGCCCGTCCATCCGCGCCATCCTTACGTTGGTGATTTAGTCTTCACTGCCTTTTCTGGGTCGCATCAAGACGCCATTAAAAAAGGGTTGGCTGCAATGGAGCAATCGAATTCATTGGAATGGGCTGTCCCATATTTGCCGATCGATCCGAAAGAAGTTGGCCGCTCTTATGACGCGGTTATTAGGATTAATTCACAATCAGGTAAAGGCGGAATTGCTTACTTGATGGAAACCGATTATGGCGTTGAAATGCCCCGCCGGTTGCAAATTGAGTTTAGCAAAGTTGTTCAACAACGCGCGGATACCGGTGGTTCTGAGTTATCCACAGATGATATATGGAGCGCTTTTGATGTTGAATTTTTGTCTCAAAAGGGCCGGTTTAGTTTCAAAGAATACCGCACAAGCCCAGATGCACACGCCAGTGAGATCCGAAATTTAACCGCCACAATTATGGATAAAGGATCGGACGTCATCCTAGAAGGGAAAGGAACAGGGCCAAT
The DNA here is from genome assembly GCA_938074585.1 of uncultured Rhodospirillales bacterium. Lineage (GTDB taxonomy): Bacteria > Pseudomonadota > Alphaproteobacteria > Rhodospirillales > Casp-alpha2 > JABMNT01. The sequence goes on from CALJEW010000084.1 coordinate 1,167, forward strand.
TGACGCCTTTGTTCAAGCTATAAATGCCCATAGTGGAGAGAACATACGGGTGGTTGATTATCACGAACACGCAATTGGTCGGGGCGCAGATACAAAAGCCATCGCATATCTTGAAATTGAAGGCGATGATCGCGAGCCATTGTTTGGTGTCGGTATGGATAAAAACATAACAGAAGCGTCGTTAAAGGCTGTTGTTAGCGCAATCAACCGAAGCATTAAGTAATAAATTTGGTTATTTAATTAATAAATAATCGCATTATGTGTTTTTTAAATTTCAAAAAAACATTGGAGTGTCAATCGCTTTACGTTGGGTTTTTATCTTAAAAAATAAAACAGCTTTAAACATAAGTTCCGTCTCCGTAATACCGCCCTTATGTTTTGTGTTATTGGAGACGGGTCTTAGGCATTTTCGTTTAGCAATTAATTGCTAATGACGAGGTTTGCTGCAGAAGACTTTCCGTTACGACCCGCAACGAGTTCAAACTCAATCTTTTGACCTTCTTGCAAAGTCGAAAGACCTGCCTGCTCTACAGCAGAGATATGAACAAAGACGTCTTCGCCAACATTGCTGAGCTCAACGAAGCCAAAACCTTTAGTCGGGTTAAACCATTTAACATTACTCGTAGACATAGTTTTTAGTCCTTTATAAAACACACAAATTTCCAGAACCCAGAAGGAATCCGCATCCACAGATTTCAAAATTTTGTGGGGTAACAGTTGAGGAGTTTAACCTCGTCAGAATACGCCATGACATTGTGTCATCACCATCGTGCATTGACGATACTTTTAAAGTTGCTATTTTGACTTAAGGTGTCATGTAGAACCATGTTTTTACTAGATGTTCTGAAAATACGTCACAGTTTAATTATTGCCTTGAAACACTAACCGCAAGCCCAGCCCGATCAACAACGTTCCCGCAACTTTATGGGTCAAGCTATTAGCTTTTTCACTACTCCCTAAAAAGCAGCGGACTTGTCCCCCAGCCAAACCAGCGCACCCCATAACAACAAAGGAAGCGATCATGAAAATTCCACCAAAAAGGGCAAACTGAATTTGCACAGGGCCCATGGTAGGATCAACAAATTGTGGTAAGAAAGCCAGAAAGAACAAAGCAACTTTTGGATTAACTAAGTTCATTATGATGGTTTCACTAAAAACCAACGCCAGAGGCTTATCCTCTCCATCTGCCGATAGATCCAAAGTATTACCGGCCATCCACATACGAAAGCCTAAGTAGATAAGATATGCAGAACCAATTAATTTAATAATCTTAAATGCGACGTCTGAAGCCGCCAACACTTCCGTCAATCCAATGGCACAAAAAGCCGTATGCCCCAAGACCCCAACAGCCAATCCGGCTGCCGCCGCTAATCCAGCTTTTGGTCCCTGAGTAGCACCGCGAATAATTACATAAATGATGTCTGGCCCTGGCGTTAGAGCCAAAAGCAATGTTGCGACTGTAAACATCACAATTTGGGCTAGTTCCGGCATTAACAGGCTTTTTTACCCTTGTTCGAATTGAGCTTTGGCACCGGTGTAATTCACCTCAATTGATATTTCAATACTTGAACTAATTATTTTCTGTTATTCGATGATTTTTCCCATGACCTTCCCCCCGCAACAACCTATATACATGCCATGAGTATTTTTATAGGATTTTTATTTGGCGCGGCAGTTTTTGCTACGCTCTCTGTTTTGGTCATTGGCATTATATCATTTGCTGTGCATGGACCATTTTATCAAAAAAATGCCAACCTTTTAATGCGCTTACGTGTCTTATTTCAAGGCCTCGCCGTTTTTCTTTTAGCAACGTCAGTCTGGTTTATGGCAGAATAAGGGACTTTAAATATTATGGTTACACTTTCAAAAATCTACACCCGCGGCGGCGACAAAGGGCAAACGTCACTAGGTTCGGGTGACCGGGTTGCAAAGCACGCTTTACGCGTTGCGGCCTACGGAACAACGGATGAAGCAAATTCAGCCATTGGCATTGCGCGCCTACATACATCCGGAGATGCGGATGAAATGTTGTCTCGAATCCAAAATGATTTGTTCGATTTAGGCGCTGATTTATGCACCCCCGAAGGAACAAACAGATCAGAAGGTGCTTTACGTATTGTCTCAGAACAAATTTCCCGCTTAGAATTTGAAATTGATGCCATGAATGGAAACATGGCCGATTTAACATCTTTCATCCTACCCGGTGGTAGCCCTGCATCGGCCTATTTGCACTTAGCCCGAACGGTAGTCCGGCGCAGTGAACGTTTAATGACCGACTTAGCGACAACTGAACAAGTCAGCCCCGAAGCCTTAAAATACATGAACCGACTTTCAGACCATTTATTCGTTTTAGCTCGATATTTAAACGATACAGGGCAATCAGACGTCTTATGGGTTCCTGGTAACAACCGATAATTGCCCCCTATATTGCGCCGCACACAGTAAAAAAATGGATATAATGCTACCTTGACCCGTCGATTTCCTAGTTCTACTGTGCAACTGCAAAAATGTTTAAACGGATCTATAATTAATCATTAAAGATCACTTATAGTGTAGTGTATTTATTTCAATAAGGCAGGTTGCTGATGAAGGTTTTAGTCGCTGTTAAACGGGTCGTTGATTACAATGTCAAAATCCGTGTAAATTCTAATCAAACTGCGGTAGAAACCGCTAACGTTAAAATGTCCATGAATCCATTTGATGAAATTGCTGTCGAAGAAGGTATTCGCTTAAAAGAAGCTGGAACGGCATCTGAGCTAATCGCATTTTCTGTAGGCCCCAAACAATCACAAGAAACTATTCGGACAGCCCTAGCAATGGGAGCAGATCGGGGTATTCTTGTTGAAACAGATATAATTGTTGAGCCTTTGGCTGTGGCTAAATGCTTAAAAGCTATTGTTGAAAAAGAAAACCCCGATTTGGTTATTGTTGGCAAGCAGGCTATCGATGATGATTCTAATCAAACCGGCCAAATGCTCGCCGCCCTATTGGGTTGGTCGCAAGGCACCTTTGCATCTAAGTTAATTTTATCAGATGGTTCTATAAAAGTTACACGCGAAGTTGATGGCGGGCTTGAAACCGTTGACTTGAAAATGCCTGCTGTTGTAACCACTGATTTGCGTTTGAACGAGCCACGTTACGCAAGCCTTCCGAATATTATGAAGGCTAAGAAAAAAACCATTGATGTAACAAACCCAGAAGAATTAGGCATCGATATTTCTCCTCGTTTAACTGTCTTAAAAGTTGAAGAGCCTGCCAAACGTCTAGCAGGCGTTATGGTTGAGGACGTTGTACAATTGGTTGATAAACTCCGGAACGAAGCGAAGGTGATCTGATGAGCGTACTTGTAATTGCTGAACACGATAACGCAGAATTGAAACCTGCAACTTTAAGCACAGTCGCAGCAGCGGCTCAATTGGGCGACGTCGACATCCTTGTCGCCGGTGAAAACTGCAATGCTGTTGCAAATACAGCTGCAAAAATTGCAGGTGTCGGCAGAGTTCTTAAGGCCGATGCATTAGCCTTAAAAACAGGGCTCGCTGAAAATGTTGCTCCGTTGATTGTTCAATTGTCTTCTGGCTACAGTCACATTTTGGCCCCTGCAACAACAAATGGTAAAAATATTATGCCACGCGTTGCGGCCCTATTGGATGTTGCACAAATTTCTGAAATCACATCCGTTGTCAGTGCAGACACTTTTGTGCGTCCCATTTACGCAGGAAACGCAATGGCAACTGTGCAGTCGGATGATGCCATAAAAATTATCACTGTTCGGACGACTGGCTTTGATACTGCGCCTGCGGAAGGTGGCTCTGCCACCCTTGAAGACGTATCAAACATAACGGACGCAGCTCTTTCCAGCTTTGCTGGCCAAGAATTAACGGTTTCCGAACGTCCAGAACTGACCAGTGCTAAAGTCGTCATTTCAGGTGGTCGCGGAATGCAATCAGGTGAAAACTTCCCGATGCTTGAGAAAATTGCAGACAAATTAGGCGCTGCTGTAGGAGCCAGTCGTGCTGCAGTTGATGCTGGGTTCGTTCCCAATGATTATCAAGTTGGGCAAACGGGCAAAGTGGTGGCTCCGGATCTTTACATTGCTGTTGGTATTTCAGGTGCAATCCAACACTTAGCAGGGATGAAAGACTCAAAAGTCATCGTCGCCATTAATAAAGATGAAGAAGCACCCATCTTCCAAGTTGCGGATTATGGTTTAGTCGCTGATTTATTTGAGGCGGTTCCAGACTTATCCGCAGAATTAAATAAATAGTTTAAACGAAAATAAGCAGGCCTGCCTGCAAGGAAAATCGAATGTCATTTGAGATTAAAAAAATTGGGGTTATTGGTGCCGGGCAAATGGGTAACGGAATTGCACATGTGTGTGCACGTGCTGGTTACTATGTCCGCATGCTCGATTCAAACGCAAATGCAGCAAAAGAAAGCTTAGATAAAATTAGTGCTAATATGGAACGCGAAGCCAAACGTGGACAAATAGAAGCCATCGATAAAGCCGAAGCAATTGCTCGCATTACATCTGGCTCGGACTATGCTGACTTTTATGATTGTCAATTGGTTGTAGAAGCGGCAACTGAAGATGAGACTATTAAAAAGGCGATTATTTTGGAGCTATGCAATCATGTTCCAGATAGCACAATTATTGCATCTAACACATCTTCTATCTCAATCACACGGTTAGGCGCCCACACG
>CALJEW010000085.1 GCA_938074585.1 uncultured Rhodospirillales bacterium
GTTCCAATGTCGCGACCATCTAAAACAGCTCCATTAAGGCCCTCAGGTGGCGTTTTTGCGAAGTCCCGTTGGAAATCCAAAAGGGCAGCACGTACGCCAGGAACCGCAGAAACCTTAGATGCAGCCTGTGCAACGGCATCAACACGCAAGCCGTTGGCGTTCAAATCTTGGGCGTTAAGAGCACGGGCAACTGTTTCAGCTGCCACAGCGTCTTCAGGATCATTGCTAGCATCTAAAACTTTTTTACCAACAGCGCGATAAAGCAGGCCTGTATCTAGATAAGCTAAGTTGAAATGCTCAGCAACGCGCCGGGCCAAAGTTCCTTTTCCTGCAGCAGCTGGCCCATCAATAGCAATAATCATGTGAATCATCCTTTAACTTAACGCGTTTCAATTTTGGCACCCAAGTAGTTCATTAATTCGATATATCCCGGAAAGCTGGTCGCAATCGGCGATCCGTCATCAATCGTTACTGGATTTAGGCTAACCATGCCCAAAACGCTAAATGCCATGGCAATGCGGTGATCTAAATTAGCAGCAATCAATGCACCGCCGTCTATGGGTTGATCTGAGCCGTGTACGGTTAGGCTGTCTTCCGTTTCTTCAATCTGCACCCCGCAAGCTGCCAATCCAGTCGCCATTGCCGCCAATCGATCGCTTTCCTTAACACGTAATTCAGCCAACCCCTCCATGTGGGTCGTCCCTGTTGCGCAGGTCGCAACAACGGACAGAACAGGATATTCATCAATCATTGACGGCGCGCGCGATGCAGGCACCGTAATTCCATGCAATTGGGACGCTTCAACACGCAAATCGGCTAATGGCTCACCATCTTCGCCACGGCTATTTTCAATTGTGATTTTGCCACCCATTTCTTGCAACGTGTTTATCAAGCCCGCGCGCAGTGGGTTCATCCCAACATTTCGGATTAGTAAATTCGATCCGGGAACAATTAAGGCTGCTGCAATGGGAAACGCTGCCGACGACATATCAGCCGGCACTGTAATATCGCGGGCTTCCAATTCAGGTTGCCCCGTCAGTGTTATTTTCACACCCCCGCCATTCAAGTTTTCAGTAAGCACTTCAGCCCCAAAATGACGCAACATCCGCTCTGAATGATCGCGGGTGGGCTGTGGCTCAATGACGGTGGTTTTCCCGGGCGCGTTTAAGCCAGCTAACAAGATCGCTGATTTGACCTGAGCCGAAGCGACAGGAAGCTCGTATTCAATAGGCTTTATCAACTCACTTCCGCTTACGGTAATCGGCAAACGACCACCGGAACGCGATGTGAATTGGGCACCCATTTGGCGGAGTGGGACCATAACGCGCTCCATAGGGCGGCTATTTAACGATTCGTCTCCGGTAAAGGTTGATGTGAACCTTTGCGTTCCAACCAATCCCATCAGAAGCCTGGCCGCGGTACCTGAATTACCCATATCCAAAATCTGATCGGGTTCATGCAATCCGCCAACACCGCAACCAATAACGGTCCACAGGCCTGCATCATCTCGGCTGATTTTCGCCCCTAATGCCCGCATAGCAGCGGCGGCGGCCAACACATCCTCACCTTCTAAAAGGCCTTCTACGTGTGTTTCACCAACAGCAATGCTGCCCAAAATCAGCACGCGATGGGATATGGACTTATCGCCAGGGACGGTAATGTTGCCAGACAAGGCGTTTGCTTTGCAAGAGATGACGGCTTTCAAAGATCTCAACCTTTATTAAATTTGATGGGATTCTATCTTTAATTTTCGCGTATCTAGCACGTAAAAGCGTTCCGTAACAGAGGCGAGCAATAAAAAAATACCTATAATCGCTTTTTGTTTTTGACAGAGCCTTAATAAAGTGGCAAATGGCATCCGTTTTATAGATTTGACCTTCCGGAGGACTAACGTGGCTAAATCAAGTTGGGGTAAAAAACTCAAGTGCCAAAGTTGTGGCGCTGCATTCTATGACATGAACGCGATTAATCCAGCGTGTCCTAAATGCGAGACGGAATACACACCTGCTGTCAAAGGGCGTCGCAGTGCTTCTGCGCCAGCTGCAGCGCCCAAAAATCCTATATTTATAAAAACAGATGAAGAAACAGAATCTGAAGACGTTCTTTTAGATGATGATGACGATCTGGACGCAACACTTGAAGAAGACGATGATGACAGCATAATTGATGACACATCTGATCTAGACGATGACGATGATGATATGGCTGAAATTAAAGAACACGTCGAAGTCGATCTAGACAACAAAGATTAATTTAATTTAGTTTCTTAAGAGCATGTAAATCCTTATAGTAATTTGCTTGCCTTTAGGGACTAAAAGTTATTAATTTCTTACACGGTAGAACCCGTCTGCTCTGAAATATTATATATGGGGCCGTAGCTCAGTTGGGAGAGCGCAACGCTGGCAGCGTTGAGGTCGTCGGTTCGAGACCGTCCGGCTCCACCATCACTAAACCCCGTAAAATCGGGGATTTTGATTTTCGAAAATTTGGCCAAAAAAGAGGTGTGTATTTCTTAGCCATCATGTGGTGATTACTAAAAATAAAAACAGTCCTTATCTGGCTTGTATTCTATCTCGGCCATCTACAATCTTGTTCAGTTTTGTAAGCTTTGAAGCACTGATGTTTCGTTGAACGGTTTTCTGTATTTTACACTACATTGGTCATCGCGGGTTTTCTCATCTCCCTAATTCCTCAGGCAATTTTCCGCGATCCAATCCATTGAAAGGATTTTGGCCACGTCAACTTGTTCAGGAGAAATAAAGTTTATTAAATACACGAACAGTTACTTTGAACCGTCCAATCCCAATTGAATAGCAATACTCCCCCACTTAAATGCCTAAACGAAATCTTGTTCAGCCGCGAGACCATTTACTTACGAGCTGCAGAGTGCTTTCTGTTCATCTGGAACACCTTACTAAGCCGCTAGAGAAAGCCACTCATACACCATATAATCATCTTGATGAAGTCCATGTCCTTCGGAATATATTCAGCCCATACAAAACTGTGCTGGGGGTTTACGTGTTTTGCCGATAGTTCATACCATTTAGCCGCATTCAAATTACTTTGTTCCACAACAGCGCCAATATGATTAAGCTCCGCTACTTTGTATTGTGCGTCCACTAGAACCTGTTCTGATGCAAGTTCATGCAACTTGGCAGTAAGGTAGATGTGCTGCTTAATGCCTTGGCCTGATTCATAGAAAATACATATTCGAAATTATGCGTCGCCAAACTCTATTAGCTGAATGAGTAAAGAGACTTAATGCTTGTGCAAAGTTCTGCTCAACACCGCACCCTCCCTCATAAGCATATCTTAGATTAAACTCTGCATTCGCGTCCTCTTGCTTTGCAGTGCGCCTCCACCACTTGATGGCATCATCAGTGTTTTGTGGAGTGACAACACCATTTTGAGACATAACACCTACTTGAGCTTATGCATTTACATTCCCTTGCTCTGCGGCGAGATGAAACTATTAGAAACCCTTCTCGTTGTCTTGGTTAGTTCCAATTCGATATATGTTAAGAGAAGTTGCTAGATAAATCTGAACAGTTACTATAAGTGGATTTTTGACCTTTAACTTGCATACTTTGCCATCAACAGAAGAACTATTATGACACGACGCCCACGCTGTAATCACACACCCGATTTCAAGTTGATGGTAACACTTGCAGCCGTTGGTCAGATTATAAGCTTGGTGAACTTGCTCAACAGCGACGGCAGTAGCGGCAGCACATGTTGGATTGACCAATTTTCATAAATAAATAAAAGAACCAAACCCTAATTGTACTGCGAAAAAGCATAGGGGATGCATTATAACCTCGCACCCTTTGCCATCAAATTGAATTAGGACGGCGCTGTCAGGCGAATGCGAACTCGTCTCACCATGGCTACAAAACGTCTGATTTACAAAGCACAGCATCGCTAACACTCAACAAGAGCCGTTTCACGTTAAATTTTAAATGATACTCTTTAATTTAAACGCCACTCTTATTGAGGTAGTTTAAAATAAAAGAGTGAATAGAGAAGAATTTTTGCAAACTACGTATGTGCATGAACCGTAATATGGCATATTCCCGTATAATAAATATCCGCTTCGGGCTAACAGCGGCCTAAATCCCCAACTGAATTTAGGGTGCACTTCGCCCCCAAAACCAAACATCACCACCTTCCACCACGCGGATCAAAAACACACATTATCGGTAATACGCCGGATACCAAAACCTCAATATTTTAGGAAAATGATACTTCAAAATTTATACATGGCATCATCATCAAGAAGCCATAAATACGCGAATCATCTCATCCTCACGCTATACCATCTCCCATTGGAGACAATGGCAAAGCAAACTAGGCCACGGGGCGGCGCAAAAATCTACCAGTATAAATATACTTATTAGATTGTATTTTCCTTCTTACTTTTG
>CALJEW010000086.1 GCA_938074585.1 uncultured Rhodospirillales bacterium
ATTGGCTCCAATCGCATGTGTTTAAATCAATTAGTGGAATATCCATATCCGCTGCTATTTTACGCGATGATTCATTGTCATCCCATCCCCACACTTTGGCACCACTTTCATGCAGCGCTTTAGCAGCCGACAACCCAGAACGACCAAGACCCAGAACGGCGACAGGGTAACCATGGAATGCAAAAACATCGATCATTCGGAGTTTACCTCAATTTCAATGTTGAAAGGCCAACAAGGGCCAAGATTGATGCAATGATCCAGAACCGAATAACGATGGTGCTTTCTGCCCAACCTTTCTTTTCGAAATGATGATGTAACGGTGCCATTGCAAAAACCCGCTTCCCCGTCAACTTAAACGAAATCACTTGCACAATCACAGAAAACGTTTCGAGAACAAACAAACCACCAACAATCGCCAGCACCAATTCGTGCTTCGTAATAATGCTAACAGCACCCAAAGCCCCACCAAGTGCCAATGACCCTGTATCACCCATGAAAACCTTTGCAGGGGGAGCATTATACCAAAGAAAACCCAATCCAGAACCAATGACAGAACCACAAAAAACAGCCAATTCACCGCTGTCCGGTACGTAATTAATTTGCAGGTATCCAGAAAAAACGGAGTTACCAGCCAAGTAGGCAATAAGCGCAAACACACCCGCTGCAATCATTACAGGCACGATTGCTAAACCATCTAAACCATCCGTTAAATTGACTGCATTTGAAGCGCCAACCATGACCAATACGGAAAAACCTACAAACATCCAGCCAAAATTAATGACGGTTTCTTTTAAAAATGGAATTGCAATCACAGTAGCTAAATCTGGCGGCATTTGACTCATTATATATAAGGCCGCGACGACGCTAATTGCGACTTGCAACGAAAGCTTCAACTTACCCGGCAAGCCTTTGCTATTGCATTGTGCAACTTTGATATAATCATCAAGGAAACCAATAATCCCAAACGCTAAGGTCACCCCCAACGCCACCCAAATATATCCATTGCGCAGATCTGCCCATAACAGGGTTGCTATGGTTAACGCCAAAAGGATTAAGCAACCGCCCATTGTTGGCGTACCCTTTTTTGTTTGCAAATGGCTTTCTGGACCGTCTTCACGAATAGGTTGCCCACCCGGTTGACGATTCTTCAACATGCTAATCACGACCGGGCCAAACAGAAAACTGATAACCAAAGCCGTAATCACTGCACCACCAGTTCTAAACGTCAGATACTTAAAAACGTTTAACGCTGAAAGCTGATCCGCTAATGGGAATAGAATATTATAAAGCATGATTTCCTTGCCTAATTTCCATGGGCCATGTGGCTTAAGGGCATGTCGCGGCCCAAGTCACATTCAAGTTTCAATAGCTCATCAACAATTAAGCCTGTTTTACTCCCTAACGACCCTTTAATCGTCACCACATCACTAGGGCGAATAACTGACTGGACCATGGGTAATAATTTTTGTGAAGTGGTGGCATGGCCACCGCGCATATGCGACGGCAGAACGTCTGACAAAGCAGACATGTATTGTCCGGTCGTAAATACCAAATCAATTTGATTTTCACTCAAACTTTCTGCCAAGCTTTCGTGTATAGAAATAGCTTGAGATCCTAATTCAAGCATATCGCCCAACACTGCGATTTTACGTCCAACACCATCAATATCGGCATCACCCAAAACTTCAATCGCGGCCTTCATTGACGCTGGACTGGCGTTATAACTTTCATCAATCATAATGAATGTTCCTCCTGATATAGACAAAATATGTTGGCGCCCACGACCTTTTAAACCGCCCATATCAATCAGCTTTTGAGCCGCCATTTCGGCATCCGCTCCAGCCGCATCAACAGCGCACAAAACGCCTAATGCATTTTTCACCCAATGAAATCCAGGAACGCCAATTTGAAACTTTATTTGTTTTCCACGCAAATCAATAACAACACGACTACCATTTGCGCCTAACTCAAAATTGACCAATCGGCAATCAGAATTACTCTCAGAACCAAAAGTTCTAACATCCATTATTCCAATTTTTTTAGCTATCTCAAAAAGACGCTTAAACATTAGGTTATCTGCGTTTAATACAACCGTTCCAGATGGCTCAACTCCTACAAATATTTCAGCTTTAGCATCTGCGATGTCTTCAATCGATTTAAAGTGCTCGCTATGGGCCTGCTCGACTGTGGTGATTAAAGCAACATGTGGACGGGCTACCTTTGTCAGTGGAATAATTTCGCCGGAATGGTTCATACCGATTTCAAACACACCAAATTCTGTTTCTTTTGGCATCCTTACAAGGCTGAGCGGTAAGCCCCAATGGTTATTTAAATTGCCTACTGTTGCAGTCGTTTTACCTTGCTCACTTAAAACCATTTTCAACATTTCTTTACTGCCGGTTTTGCCAACGCTACCCGTTACCGCAATAATTTTTGCAGCGGTTCTTTCCCGTGCAAATTTTGCTAAGTTTTCAAGACCAGATGTTGTACTTGCTACTCGAAGCAGTTTTTTATTTTCTAAATTGGAAATCGAAAACTCAGGCTTATCAACCACAGCTGCTGCAGCCCCCATTTTAAAACCATTTTCCACATATTGATGACCGTCATTACTTGGGCCAGTAATAGCAACAAATAGATCACCCGGCTCGATAGATCGGCTATCAATCGACACGCCTTCTGCCTGCCATTGACCAAAAGACGTTCCACCCGTGGCCTTTATGGCTTCTTCAGATGTCCAAAGTGGATTAGTGCTATGGGTCATAGCGCCAGCCCTTGAATATATTTAGTTACTATTTTGCGGTCATCAAATGGTAAAACTTGATCACCAATAATCTGACCTGTTTCATGACCTTTACCAGCAACCACTAGAACATCATTCTTTTTTAAATTATCAATTGCTTTTGAAATCGCTAACTTACGATCACCAATTTCAACCGCATTGTTGCAAGCACTTAGCACTGAATTTCGGATGACCGCAGGGTCTTCACTGCGGGGGTTATCATCAGTCACAATTACGTGGTCAGCCGAAAGCGATGCGACAGCACCCATTTCAGGACGCTTGCCAACATCACGGTCTCCGCCGCACCCAAACACAACGTGTAAACAGCCTTTGGTATGAGGGCGAAGGGCTCCAAGAACATGCGCCAACGCATCAGGCGTATGCGCATAATCAACGTAAATAGATGCTCCGTTCGGATGAGATCCTGCATATTCCATACGCCCTGCTATAGCCGTTAATTTGGATAATTGGGTAACAGATTTCTCAACATTTTCGCCCAATGAAATAACAAGGCCCAAAGCACAAAGAATATTTGATGCTTGAAAATCACCAACCAAAGGCAGCTTAAAAGAATACTGGGCTCCCAGAACCTCAATCGTCATTTGTTGACCATCATATTCGTGCTGAAGATTTACTAAGCGTATGTCGTGGCCTTTATTTCCAAAAGAAAGTATCTGAAATCCACGTGCCTGGGCAGCGCTTCTAAAAGCATCGGCATACATATCATCGGCATTAATAACCGCAGTCCCACCATCCACAACCAATTCAGAAAAAAGCCGGAGCTTTGCTTCTAGGTAAGCGCCGACGGTTAGATGATAATCTAAATGATCACGCGATAAATTGGTGAATGCTGCAGCAGAAATTTTAATTCCATCAAGCCTGTATTGATCTAACCCATGGCTAGAGGCCTCAAGCGCTAAATGGTTTACACCTAAGCCTTCAAGCTCGGAAAGACTGCGATGTAAATCAACTGAATCTGGAGTTGTTAAATTGTATCTGGATTTAAGTTCTGGTGTTGAGTATGCATCAAAACCACTGAGCTCGACACCCAACGTCCCCGCACTTGCTGACTTGTGGCCAAGACAAGATAATATTTGACGAACAAACCCGGCAACAGATGTTTTGCCATTTGTTCCGGTGATCGCAACAACTGAGCGAGGTTGTGTCTCAAAAAACTGTGCCGCCACCAATGAATAACGCCTGCGCGGATTGGGATCAGTTATCAATGGGACAGTCTCATTGGTTAGCTTGGGGTCGGTTCCTTCTGGAGCAAGCACAGCAACAGCACCACGGGCCATGGCATCGCTGATATAGGAACGGCCATCGACTTGCGATCCTGGCAAGGCAGCAAAAAGAAAGCCAGGCTCAACCTGTCTTGAATCACAGGTAAGCCCTATAAATTCTTTATTACCGATCTCAGCCGCATTTATCACTTGGCCCATTTCTCCCTTCCAGGCATTAACGATTAACAATGTTCCTCTCCAGAACTGTGCGCATCTTTGTTATAAATTGTTCATCATTCATGCTTTTAGGGGCAATTAGTTTTTGCCAACTGGCCTTTTTCAACAAAGCACTTTGCCGTGGCTTAGCGTTTTCAAGCTTAGATTTGGGTTCATACTTTGTAATTTTTGGTGTCTCGAACACAGCATCCAATGCAGGCGCAATCCCAACAATAGGTCCCATTCGGCGCACAATCCGGCCAACAGCAGGTGCAGCGACCCAGCCACCCGTTGCATAGTTAAATGTCTTTTTGGTACCATGCGGCTCGTCAATGACAACAAGAACCGTATAGCGTGGATCGTTCATCGGAAAGGCCCCTGCAAATGATGCGATCCGAGATGATTTAGCATACCCACGCCCTCTAAGTTTGTTGGCCGTTCCTGTTTTTCCACCAATTAAATAACCCGGAACATCCGCTTTTCGACCAGTTCCATTTGTAACCACCAAGCGCATTAAGCGGCGCATTTGCAACGACGTTTTATCTGATAAAACACGACGCCCTGAGGATGCGCCATTACTTACTTTCATAAGCGTTGCAGGTCGATGGATACCTCCATTAACCAAGCTAGAAATTCCATTTGCTAACTGCACAGAGCTAACAGCAATACCGTGTCCATATGAAATGGTCATCGTGTTTATGGGACGCCATGGAGAGGGAACAAGTGGCTTTCCAATTTCAGGCAGTTCCAACTCAGCGGGATCCAATAAGCCTAATCGGCGCAAATATTTTTGCTGCCCAGGCGTGCCAACATCAATAGCCATTTTTGCGGCACCAATATTAGACGAATGTAAAATAATTTCGGGGACCGATAACCAACGATTTTTTGCGTGATAATCTGAAATTTTAAACCGAGCAACACGAATCGGATGGCTAGCATCATAAATATTTTTCATGGTCACGGTGCCTGAGTCTAGTGCCATTGCAGCTGTAAACAGCTTAAAGGTTGAGCCCATTTCATAAACGCCCAATGTCGCACGATTAAAAGCGGCATCATTTGGAATATTATTTGGGGTATTTGGATCAAAATCTGGAAGCGAGGCCATCGCAACAACCTCTCCCGTTGTCACATCCATGATAATTCCAGCGCCGCCAATTGCCGAAAACTCTTTGATTGTATTTGAAATTTCTTCTTGCAAGATGGCTTGAATACGCAAATCTAAAGACAATTTAATCGGGCTATTGCCTGAGCGCAATTCCTGGTCAAATTTTTTCTCGATCCCTGCAATCCCACGGCCATCAACATTTGTCAAACCCAAAACATGCGCTGCCATATGGCCATGTGGGTAAACCCGGCGTTCGCCTTCTTGAAAGGCCAGGCCGGGAACACCTAATCTGTTGATTTGGAAATGTTGCTGCGGCGTTAAATTGCGGGCCAACCAAATAAAACGGCCCTTCATACGCATTTTATATGCTAAATCTTTAACCTTCAATTCGGGCATAACACTGACAATTTTACGTGCCGCCTCATCAGGGTCCTGAACATTTTTCGGGTCTGCATACAACGAAGCCGTTGGTAAACTTGTTGCCAATAGCAACCCATTTCGATCCGTGATATCGCCGCGCCCAACCACACCGAATGAAATCGGCACCGCCGATGCGACACGGGGTTCAGCCCCCCCGTTGATTACTGTTAAATCAATTAAGCGCAACGCAATAACACCGAATGCCAAAGTGATGACAACACCTGCCACCAACAATCGATTACGGCCTGTTTCTAACGCTTGTTTACGCACACCATCCATTTGGCACCGTTCTTCTGTCGACGAATTCAACGAAATCACTGTGATACATCCTTCTTTAATTCATCTTTGATCTTCTGATCAAGGGGAGTTCTTTTTTCGTTCTTTTCACGCATAGTTAATTGGTTTGATAAATCAGATGCTCTTGTAAATTGAGAATTTTCCAACGGCCCTAAATCCAAATGGCGTGTGGTTAGAAACCGGAGCCTATTGGGCTCATTCAAATGGCTCCATTCCGCTTTCAAAACATGAACGGCTTGGCGACTATCAGAAATTTCACGATTTATGTTGATTAACGTATCTTCTAAATCTTGGACTTGGTATTTAACAACAAACAAAGCGAGCCCCATTGATACGGCAAGCAATGTGGAAAGAAGTGTGGAGCGTCTAATCATATTTGATCACTCCTCATGCTGCTTCTAAAACGGGTGCATCGGTCCGTTCGGCCACCCGCAAACGGGCAGACCGCGAACGGGGGTTCATTTTCACTTCAGCATCAGATGCCTTGAAACCGGAACGTTTAATAACTTTAAACGTGGGTGCTGACACCACATCCGTATCCGGCAAATGGCGCGATGGTCGAGGCGCATCGCCTGTACGATCACGTAAAAACATTTTCACTTTGCGGTCTTCTAAAGAGTGGAACGAAACAACAGCCAGATTCCCTCTGGGGACCAGCAATCGCTCAGCAGCGATAAGCCCACGATCAAGTTCACCCAACTCATCGTTCACATAAATCCTCAACGCTTGAAATGTACGCGTAGCCGGATCAATTCCATCTTTTGATTTACTGATAACGCTTCGGATCAACGATGCCAATTCACCTGTGCGGGAAATTTCTTTAGTGCGGCGCAATTCAACAATCGCATGAGCAATCCGACGCGATCCGCGTTCTTCTCCATAATTATAGATAATATTAGCTAATTCTTCTTCACCAAATTTATTGACCACGTCAGCAGCCGTTTGCCCATCTGACCCCATGCGCATATCCAATGGACCATCCCCACGGAACGAAAACCCGCGCTTTGGGTTATCAATTTGCATGGACGAGACACCAATATCTAAGGCGACACCATCAACTTTACCAACACCAGCAGCATCCAACAGCGCTTCCATATCGCCAAAACATCCACTTAATATGTTTATTTTTCCTGGGTATGTTTGGCTTAATTTTTCAGCAAAAATTTGAGCCAATGGGTCGCGGTCAATGCCCCAAACAGTGCATTTGGCTGATCTCAAAATAGCTGCCGAGTATCCACCGGCGCCAAAGGTGCCATCGACATAAACCCCACCATCGACAGGTGCCAGTCCACGGACCACTTCATCGGCCATTACGGAAATATGTTTGCCACCAGCCGTCATGAACGTAGCTCTCCAGCTTCATCTGGTCTTGCCAATTTCAATGTGGCTCCCCGTGATTTTGCCCGCTCGAACGCCATAGCGCTAAAACTTTCGAAAGCAGCGGGTTGCCATATTTGAAAGCGCGGGCCTTGGCCAACGAAAAGAGCTTCGCCTTTAATTTCGGCATAATTAGCCAATTCAGGCGATAAAACGATTCGTCCTTCCGGGTCAAAAGTTAATTCACAGGCATTAGCAAGTATGACGGAGGCTAAATCATCTTGGTCATCAGAAAACAAGTCGAGATTATCGAGGCTTCGGCTTAAGCGGGCCATGAACTCTTCATCGCAAGCTTCAAGTGCGCGCTGCTTGAAGCGCGGATAGATATAAAGGCTTGATAAGCCCCGCCCTTGCAAAGCTGCACGGAAGGGTCTAGGCACGGATATCCGACCTTTTTTATCAATCTTGTTGACGTGTTTGCCAACAAACAATGCCATTACGGCCCCCAAATTAAAACGCGTTTACTGCCAGATTGCTCTGGCAACCAGAAAGCGAACTTCTGTTCCTTCCCCTACCCCGGTGCCAGCTTCATAAATTTATGAGCAGCAGCCTACCAAAACATCACATAGTTGGGTAATTATGGGATATCATGGGAAACTTTGGGAGTCAATGGGATTAATATGCCTGAAATGTTATTAACAATGGGTTTCTAACACCTGCATACCTCTCGTATTATTCCCATATAAGATTCAGATTTCGTTAAAGATGTGGCTGTAATGTAATTATTTTTAGGCAAAACACAGATGTTCAACGAAACAGACCTCTACACGCCGGTGAAAGCCTTTCTAAAAACCCAAGGCTATGACGTTAAGGCAGAAGTCAACAACTGCGACGTGGTAGCAAAAAAGCCTGATGGCACGCTGGTTATTGTCGAGCTAAAAAAAGGCTTCAATATCGATTTATTAATTCAAGGTGTTGAACGATTAGCTCTTGCGGATAATGTTTATATTGCAGCAGGATTTTACGGCCCAATTGCCAAAGGTTCAATCTGGAACAAGCGTCGCCGTGGCATTTTGAAATTATGCAAACGGTTGGGCCTTGGCTTAATGATGGTCCGACTTCACGTCGGAAAAGATGCAAATATCCAAGTCCTTTTAGACCCATCCCACTATGTGCCCCGCAAGAACTCTAGCAAAGCTGGCAGATTAAAAAAAGAATTTGATGCCCGTGTTGGTGACCCCAACGCAGGGGGCGCAACAAGAACAAAAATCATAACTTCATACAGACAAAATGCATTACGTTGCGCTGCCTTATTGTCAAAGTCCGGGGCATTGAAAGCAAATGAAGTAAAACAACAAACAGGCGTTGAAAAAGCAGCAACCCTTATGCGTAACAACCACTATGGCTGGTTTGAGAAGGTTGAACGCGGAATCTACAAATTAACGGAATGCGCAGAGACTGAATTAAAAGAGTACGCAGACGAGATAAATAACCTTATACCTAAATAGGCTCTTAATTACCGCAATCGATGCGTCTGTTATCATAAAAAACCGGGAACAAATCCTGGCTTTTTAAGCAACCAAATTTGACTATTATTCCACAGCTTGGGCAATTGAAACGTATTTCGATTACAATAATACCATGAATAGGGTAATGAGCATCAACTTCAGCCCTTAGCCTTTCAATATCTTCATCACTGGCTAAGCTTTTATTTTTA
>CALJEW010000087.1 GCA_938074585.1 uncultured Rhodospirillales bacterium
GTTGTGCCGCTTAAAATGGTGATGACTTTGTATGGGAACGGGGTTACGCCTGCAATAAACACAGCCCATGCGCCCCATTCATTATACGTATCCTGAAACGAGGCAAATTTTGCATCGTAATGATAAAACGCAAGCATCGGCCGGCCCACTTCTTCAAACAAAAAGTGGCCAATCCCATACCCCGCCAATCCACCAATAACCGATGCAACCGTACACACCGCAGCAATTTTCCAGGCCTTATCGCGGGCCGCCAAAATCATTGGGATCAAAACAACATCAGGCGGAATGGGGAATATCGAGCTTTCAACAAAGGCAATAAGCGCTAATGCCCACAACGCATAAGGCTGAGCGGCTAAATCAAGGGTCCAATCGAAGAGGCGACGAAGCAAAAGCGTAATCCTTTAAAAGTGACTTCAAGCAGGGCTTAACGACCAACAAAGGCCGGCGCAATCGTGAAGCGCGCTTATTAAATAGTGACGGAGAACCCGCCATCAATGGGAATTGCAGTTCCAGTTAAAAAGTCAGATGCCGGGCTGGCCATGAAGACCGCTAGGCCCGCCAAATCTTCTGGTTCTCCCCAACGCCCGGCTGGGGTACGCGCCAATACCTTATCATTCAATTCAGGCGCATATTCGCGCGCCCCTTTTGTCAGTTCTGTATTGATCCATCCAGGCAAAAAGCAGTTTACTTGAATATTATCAGCTCCCCACGCCACGGCTTGGCTGCGGGTGTATTGCATAATACCACCTTTAGAAGCCCCATACGCGGCCCCCCAAGGTGAGCCAAAGATCGACAACATAGACCCGTTATTAAGAATTTTTCCGCCGCCGGCTTTTTTCATTTCTGGGTAACAGGCTTTTGAACATAAAAAGCTGCTGGTCAGGTTTGTGTTCAAAACGTAATGCCAGTCTTCTTCGGTTAAGTCTTCCGGGCGTTTGCGGACAGAGGTGCCAGCATTATTAACCAAAATATGAATTGCGCCCAATTGAGCAACAACAGTAGCAACCATTTTATTGACCGCTTTGCTATCACACACATCGGTCACAACGGACAGTGCTTTACCGCCCACACTTTCAATTTCAGCAACTGATTTTATATTGTTGTCAGCGTTCCTGCCAACGATCACAACACTGGCGCCCGCATCAGCTAATCCCTTTGCCATTCCAAAGCCAATGCCGCCATTGCCACCGGTAACGATGGCAACTTTTCCAGTCAAATCGAACATCTTCATATGTATGCTCCCCTGTTGTATTTTCTAGTTATCTTTACCAGTGGATACCATAGCCTTGCAGCCGGGTCCACAAGCGCCCCTTAATTTAAAACAATATATTTTTCGATAATCACATGGTGTATGAATTAATGGCTTTAGGCCAAACGAGACAACCTCAGGGCGTCGCAAGTAAGATAATAAAGAACGAGGTTACAACACCGACCTTGGCATCAAACCCAAGCATGCCTTTATGCTTCTCAACTATTTTTTTAGTGATATTTAGGCCCAATCGGGACCCTCCATTTTGACTGTTTCATCGTTTCCTAGGCTTGGAATGGCATCAAAGGTGCGACTTAAGTCATCAGGATTTATGAAAGTTTTGCGTGGCTCAAATGAATCAATATCTTCTTTTTTAATTTCAAAAAGTGCAAGGAACATATCATTGAAAAATGTTCTTTTGCGTGTCTTCACAGACACAATAGATACACTAATTGGTGAGTGCTCAATAAGTGTTTTAAACATTAGTCAACGCACCCTCAAATTACACTTTTTATGATTAATAGAGTATATAATTGAACTGAATCATTTATAGAATAGGCCTACAATCATAGCCCCAGGATAGCTCTGGCTTCAGTCGAGGTTGCAATCGTGCCGCCTAAGCTTTCAATGATTCCAACGCCTTTTTTGACTAATTGTGCGTTATTTTTAACTAATTCACCTTTTTCTATATAAACGCTGTCTTCCATTCCAACCCGAACATGGCCACCCATTATATATGACAATGCCAACATTGGGAATGCAGACCGACCAATACCGAACGCCCCCCAAATGCAATCTGCTGGTAGTTGAGAAACCAAATACACCAAGGTTTCATAATTAGCCGCAGCTCCCCAAGGCACACCCAGTACCATTTGAAACATCGCCGGCTCTTTTAGAACACCGCGTTTGATAAAGTCTTTAGCCATATTCAAATCGCCAGAATCAAAAATTTCTATTTCTGGTCTCGTCCCAACCTCATT
Organism: uncultured Rhodospirillales bacterium; assembly: GCA_938074585.1. Lineage (GTDB taxonomy): Bacteria > Pseudomonadota > Alphaproteobacteria > Rhodospirillales > Casp-alpha2 > JABMNT01. The sequence goes on from CALJEW010000087.1 coordinate 2,230, forward strand.
TATAACGTTGGCCATGACTTCCACATTACGCGGCGTATTAATTACTGTCCGCGTGCCACTGTTCATTGTGTTAAAATCAAGTGTACAAATCTCAGGCTTTAATTCTTTAACATGCGCAACGCGCAGCTCTGGGCGGCATAGTGTTGAACCGGGTGCTGCAACGCGGGGGTTATCATCGGTTGGGATGAACCGCCCACCTTCACCAGTTGTTAAATTGATAATCAAATCTGAGCCAGACTCGCCAATCCTATCAACGACTTCTTTGTACAAGCCTATATCCATACTGCCTTCTGTGGTTTCAAGGTCCCGCACATGAATATGAATGATCGCGGCTCCTGCCTTATTTGCATCAATAGCTGCTTGGGCAATTTCAGCCGGTGTAACGGGTTGATTTGGATTTTGAGTTGGGCTTGTGATGTTGCCAGTAACAGCACACGACAGAATGGTTTTATCGTTCATGATTTTT